>WRBZ01000093.1 GCA_009784305.1 Synergistaceae bacterium | reverse complement strand
GTTCCGCCTCCATGAAGCATTAACCCTTTACCATTGGAAAGCAATGTCAATAACTCATCCATTGATTCAGGAAAATGCCATTCCATAAGAACTTTTATACTCTTTCTTTAAGTACTCTGCGAAGTATTTTTCCAGTCCCTGAAAGAGGCCAGCCATCCACGAACTCGACTTTTCTTGGAACTTTAAAGTGATCCAGGTGCTTTTTACAGTACTGTATGATTTCAATATCTGTGACTTCAGCTTCGTCTTTCTTAAGAATAAATATTTTGGGAATTTCGCCGCTCGAAGGATGCGGGATACCAACAACGATAGACGACTGAACAGCAGGATGCATGTTAACTATTCTCTCGACTTCCTGTGGATATACGTTAAAACCGCCAACAATAATGATGTCCGTCACCCTGTCAAGAATTTTGAGGTATCCATCATTCACGCTTACATAGTCCCCTGTATTGAACCATCCGTCCGAATCAAACCGCGCTGCTGTCATCTCCGGGTCTCTGAAATATCTGTTGGTGACGGATTTTCCACGCACCCATAAAACTCCTTCTCCTTGGACCATTGGTCTATTTCCATCCGGGCGAAGCTGCCACTCAACATATTTTAGGAATGGCCCCACCGTGCCCAGGCGATTCTCATCGTAATTTCTATTAACAGCAAGAACGGGAGAAGTTTCAGTAAGCCCGTATCCTTGTAAATTTCCTTTTCCCATTAATGCTTTTAGTTTTTCGTCCATATCCACGTTATATCTGTCTCCGCCTGTTATGATAAGTCTCAGGTTTTCAGGGCGCGGAGCTCCTTTTTCTATAGCGGCTAACAGATAATTAAGCATTGCGGGAACAATTATTAAAACCGTTACCGGAGCTTCGACTATTGCTTTAAGGGCTCTGAGCGGGGGAAGAAAGCCCGGAACTAAAACCTGGGATCCCTCAAGAAAAATAGGAAGTAAAGTACATGCCGAATAACCGAAAGAATGAAAATTCGGCAAGATATTAAGTAAGGCATCCCCTTTTTTCAGGTCAGTCAGCGCAGTCATCATGCCATCAACATTTGCTGCTAAATTCAGATGTGATAGTGGAACAGCTTTTGGCATCCCGGTAGTTCCAGAAGTAGCAAAGATAACAGCAAGAGATTCTTCTTCAGCTTTAGAGCTTATGCCTGTAAACTCCGGCAGAGGCCCCATTTCATTGCATACCACCAAAGGATAGCCATTATTTTCAATTAGTCCGCCAGCTTCATTTTTTACTTCGTTCGATACTACCACAGCAAAAGGTTCAACAAGCCTGAGGGTGCCTAAAAGTGAATCAGCGCCCGCTTTGACATTAAGCGGATTAATTGCGCCGCCAAGCTTCCAGCAAGCTATCATCAGGGCAAGAACCATAGGGCAGTTCGGCATCAAAACGGATAGTCGCTGTCCTTTTGAAAATCCTGATTTAGAAAGGACATTGACCGTCGCCTCAGTGAGATTCAAAAGGAATTCATTGGTGTACCATTTTCCGTCCCACCAAAAACCATTTTCGTTCAAGTTTTTGTTAAGTTTTTCGTAAATAATTTCTTCCAGCCTGCGATCAATATCCATTAATAAACCTCCTTTATGATAATAGCTGTTTTAATTTCAGATGTAATAAATTTCCCAAAAACGGGACGCCGAAGGCGGCGTCCCCAACAAAAGTTCTATCAAATCGGTAGAACAATTTATTTTTCACGTTCCCTTAACACACGGCGCATTATTTTCCCTGTTCCGGAGAGCGGCCAATCATTGACAAATTCAACTTTTCTGGGAACCTTATAATGCGCAAGATGTTTTTTTGAGTACTTTACAATATCAACACCGGTAACTTTGGCTCCCTCTTTCTTTAGTATAAAAGCCTTCGGCACCTCTCCATTAGTCGGATGGGGCATCCCGACAACTATAGCGTTCTCTACTGCCGGATGAGTATTAAGTATTCTCTCAACTTCCTGCGGGTAGACATTAAACCCCCCGACAATTATTATGTCAGTCACTCTGTCAAGGATCGTAATATACCCATCTTTGTCAACACTTACATAATCTCCGGTATTAAACCATCCGTCCTTATCGAAACGTTCAGCTGTCATGGATTCATCTCTGAAATACTTGTCAGTTACGGATTCACCTCTTACCCATAAAACTCCCTCTCCGTCAATGGGCTTATTATCGCCATCCGGACGAAGCTGCCACTCGACATATTTCACAAACGGGCCCACAGTACCGAGCTTATTGTCCTTATAATTCCTGTTAACGGATATAACGGGCGACGTCTCCGTCAGACCATAACCCTGTAAGTTTCCTACCCCCATTAACAGCTTTAATTTTTCATCCATTTCGACATTATATCTATCCCCGCCGGTAAGTACTATTTTGAGCTTTTCCGGACGCTTGGCTCCTCGTTCAATAGCTGAAATAAGATGCGTAAGCATTGCTGGAACTATTGGTAAGACATTTACATTTGAGTCAATTATCGTGTTAAGTGTTCTCAACGGCGGCAAAAAGCCGGGAACTATCGCCTGAGCTCCTTCGATAAATATGGGCAAAAGACAGCATACCGTATAGCCAAACGAATGAAAGTTCGGCAGCACATTAAGAATTATATCTCCTTTTTCGAGACCTTCCAAAGCATCTTGAACCGCAAATACATTGGAAGCAAGATTCTTGTGCGAAAGTGGAACAGCCTTTGGCAATCCGGTAGTACCGGAAGTCGCAAAAACTACAGCAAGAGAACTACTCTCAACTGATGCGGCTCTGCCTTTAAAATCAGGTAAAGGTCCTGCAAGATCGCAAACGATAGTAACATATCCTTCTGAATTAAGAACAGAGTCGGCTTCCTTGCGTATTTCGTCAGAAACAACTACAGCAAATGGTTCTACGAGTTTCAATGTTCCTATTAAGGAAGGAGTTCCGGATTTAACGTTAAGAGGGTTTATAGCTCCCCCAAGCCGCCAGCATGACACCATCAAAGCTATTATCATTGGACAATTGGGCATGAGAACGGATAACCTCTGCCCTTCAGAAAATCCTGCATTCTTAAGCGTTGTTGTAGTTGATTCTATCAAATCAAAAATTTCCTGGTTCGAGTACCATTTTCCATCCCACCAGATGCATTTGGCATCGGGATTTTTTTTGAACTTTTCGTAAATAATTTCATCTAACCTGCGATTGATTTCCAAAACTAAAACACTTCACTTTCCTTAATTTATTTTTGCGGACAAACTTGTAGTATCTTTATAATTTTACAATATTAGAGCTTCTGATAGCAAGTCAATAATGGCTACCCAAATCTCAACTCCGATTACGTGCGTTGATTTTAATTTATGATATAATTTCCTGAATATAGGCTGTATGAATAAACGATCATTGAAAAAGGGGGGATTTTGAGGATATAAATTTAAGATGTTGCCCGCTCCGTTATAAAGGGCTGAAAACGGAGAACCACAACTCCAGAATAAAAGAGGCCGTTTAACCACGCTGCGCGTTAGCAGTGAGGCTGAAAACGGAGAACCACAACTCCAAAACAAAAGAGGCCGTTTAACCACGTTGCGCGTTAGCAGCGAGGCTGAAAACGGAGAACCACAACTCCAAAACAAAAGAGGCCGTTTAACCACGCTGCACGTTAGCAGCGAGGCTGAAAACGGAGAACCGCAACTCCAAAACAAAAGAGGCAAAATTATTTGTCATTACAGTTTCTTTTTTCTTTTTTTATATGTCGTAATAATCCTCTGAGATAAGAGGGTAAACAATTTTTTTCAGAAAGGTGAGAAATATGATGAAAAAGTTATTCTTATTATTTGTTCTAATGGCAATGGCATTATTTTTTTCAAACACCAGCGTTGTGGCGACAGAGTTAACAACGCCGGTATCAATCAATTTCCCTGTTGATATTCGTATAATAGTCGAAGACGATGAGGATGAAATCGCAGAAGTCGTCGCCCTTGGGGGGCAAGGGTTCGACTATATTTACCAGGCAGGTATTCAGGATTGGGAAGAAGGATATGTGACTCTTACCTTCCTCTTGCACACACAGGAAGAACTTGATTATTTCAACAACAGTGGCTTAACTTTTGAAATAGTCGAACCTGAACCCGTTGAACCCGAAGAACCCAAGCCTTTCGCGGCAGCCAGCGTGCCAATCATGGCAGCCAGCATGGAAATCAACAGCGCATATTGGTATACAGTAAGAGAGGCTGACGGGTTTATCACCGGGCTTGCGGGCGGCAACAACACAACTGGTAATATCAGGCCTGGGCGCCCAATGGGAGAGGACATAGTCAACGGAAATGTATGGTTCGACCCCACGGGCGTCACTTTCAACGAAACTTATGGTTTTCCGAACCGAGCGGGATACAGAAGCGTCGAGGAGTACTACGGCGAAATGTTCTACCTTGCAAAGACATACCCGCACCTTGTAAAGTTGCATAAAATCGGTGAATCTTGGTACTACCCGGTTTACGTCATGGAAATCTGCAACGCCCCCGGTGTTGAAGACGGCAGACCCGAGTGGCTCTCTCTTGCCGCCCAGCACGCCCGTGAATGGCCGGCCAACGAGCTTGTCATCAACAACGCCTGGTGGCTGGTTACCCAGTATGACAAATATCTCAAAGGCGGAACAGTGGAGCCCAGGATCGTCGAAGTTATGGAGTCAATAAGGACTTGGAGCGCCCCCATGTACGGTCCAGACGGCGTTTGGTATGACCAGACAGGCGTCACAGCTGGTACAAACCGCTCAAACCGGAGACCCGGCGCCAGTTATGTAAGCAGCGCCACCAACGAAGTCCTTCAGAACTATAAAACCGGCGGTACCAACGGCCACGGTAGATTCTACGATACCTCCACCACCGCGTCCAC
>WRBZ01000092.1 GCA_009784305.1 Synergistaceae bacterium | reverse complement strand
TGCAAATAAATAGCGGCGTCATCTGCAAGTTCTATTTTACGGGGATCGCATACTATGAGAGTCGCTTTGCCATTTTCGCCGCGTATCCTCTCCCTTATAAACGAACCTACTACAGGATGAGCTTCCGTTGTGTTCGAACCAATTACCAGTATTACGTCGGAGTCCTTTATTGAATCGAAATCGTTAGTCATCGCGCCGCTTCCGAGGCTCTCTCCGAGAGCCGCAACAGTGGCGCTGTGTCACAAATGTGCGCAATGGTCTATATTGTTCGTTCCAATGACCTGACGGGCAAACTTTTGAAGCAGGTAATTCTCCTCGTTCGTGCAACGCGCTGACGAGAAAAATCCTATGGAATCAGGCCCGTTTTCTTCCTTGATTACATTCATGGAATCGGCAATATATTTATATGCCTCCTCCCATGAAGCTTCCTCCAATATTCCATTCTTACCGCGTATTAATGGCTTTTTCACCCTATCCGGCGATTCGATGAACTGCCACGCAAAGCGGCCTTTTACGCAGGAGCGCCCTTTATTTTGCGTTATCCTGCTTCCGGGATTTGTAACTACATTAGCTATTACCCGCGTTTTTATGTTTACTTTTATCTCAAGAGCGCATCCGACACCGCAATAAGAACAAGTTGTTTTCACTGTGGACAGTTCCCAGGGACGTCCTCTTCCTTTCGAAGCTCTTTCGCTAAGCGCCCCTACCGGACATACCTGCACGCATTGTCCGCAAAAAACGCAGGATTCCTCCAATGAGCGTGCCGGTTGTACGGCGGCTGATATTCCGCGGTACTGGAAGTCTATTGCGTGAATTTGAGCTTTTTCGTGGCATACCCTGATGCAGCGTCCGCAGAGTATACATTTATTGAGGTCTCTTTCATAGAATGGATTATTGTTGTCAAGCTCGAATTTATCGCACTCATCACCTTCTTCGGTAAAAGGCGACGATTCAATGCCAAGCTCATATGCCACGTCCTGAAGTTCGCATTTCCCATTGCTGTAGCATGAAAAACACTTCAGAGGATGCCTTATCAACAGCAGCTCAATAACCGCGCGTCTTACGGATATTACTCTCTCGCTGTGGGTATGAATAACCATCCCGTTTGATACCGGAGTGGAACATGCCGGCAGTAATTTTGGATTTCCTTCTATTTCAACAAGGCATATCCGACATGCTCCGACGGGTTTCAAAAATGGTTTGTCACAAAGATAAGGTATATGAATTCCCTTTCTTCGCGCGGCTTCCATTATCGTCATGTTTCCTGCGTTGTCTATCTCAAAAGGTTTGTTGTTAATAACGATATTTATCATTGGATCAACCTACATCTTTCTTATTGCTCGGAAAGGGCATGAATCCAGGCATGCGCCGCATTTTACGCATGTGCTATCGTCTATTATATGCACTTCTTTTATATTTCCGCTTATAGCGTTTACAGGACATACTTTCTTGCACTTTCCACAGCCTTTGCACGCTTCGGTTATCGTAATCGATAAAAGCGCATGGCAATTTCCAGCCGGGCATTTTTTATTGAAAATATGTTCTT
This sequence comes from Synergistaceae bacterium, assembly GCA_009784305.1. GTDB lineage: Bacteria > Synergistota > Synergistia > Synergistales > Aminobacteriaceae > WRNQ01. Next base: position 3,368 of record WRBZ01000092.1, on the reverse strand, counting down.
CGTATTCTTTCCTGAAGTATTTGATTGTAGTGAGGACCGGGTTTGGAGCTGTTTGCCCAAGCCCGCAAAGCGAAGCGTTCTTTACGTTTTCTCCTATATATATAAGTTTTTCTATATCGTTCGGTTTACCTTCTCCATCACAAATCCTGGTAAGGATATCGAGCATTTTCTTAGTTCCTTCCCGGCAAGGTACGCATTTTCCACAGGATTCCCTCTGCGTAAATTCAAGGAAGAATTTTGCGACGTCAACCATGCAATTATCCTCGTCCATCACGACCAACCCGCCGGAACCCATTATGGCGCCAAGTTTCGTCAAATCTTCGTAACTGACCGGAGTATCGAGGTATTCTTCGGGAAGGCATCCGCCGGAAGGCCCGCCTATTTGAACCGCCTTAAACTTTTTGTCGTTAAGGATTCCTCCGCCTATATCCATAATTATTTCGCGTATAGGTATGCCCATTGGGACCTCGACTAACCCCGTATGTTTAACTTTTCCAGTTAGCGCAAAAACTTTGGTCCCTTTCGATTCCTCCGTTCCCATTGATGCGTACCATTCCGGACCGTTTATTATTATTTGCGGGATATTTGCCCAAGTTTCGACATTATTTATGTTGGTCGGTTTACCCCAAAGCCCGGACACGGCTGGAAACGGGGGTCTTGGACGCGGCATTCCCCTTGCTCCTTCTATTGACGCCATAAGAGCCGTTTCTTCCCCGCAAACGAAGGCTCCAGCGCCCTCTTTTATATGTATATGAAAACAGAAGTTGGTCCCCAGTATCTTGTTGCCTGTGAAACCGTGTTTTTCAGCTTGTGTTATTGCTGTTCTGAGCCTTTTTATAGCCAGAGGGTATTCAGCGCGGCAGTAAACATATGCTTCATCGGCCCCCATGGCATATGCTCCTATTGCCATCCCTTCGATTATGCTGTGAGGGTCGCCTTCCAGGATCGATCTGTCCATGAAAGCGCCGGGGTCTCCTTCGTCTGCGTTACATATCACATATTTTTTAAGCCCCAGTGTCTTTGCGCAGAAACTCCATTTCAGTCCGGTTGGGAAACCTCCGCCCCCGCGTCCGCGAAGCTCCGATTTTTTCACCACTTCAATAATCGATTCTGGCGTCATTTGCGTGAGAGCTTTTGTGAGGGCTTCATAACCTTTGTTTGCTATGTATTCATCGATATTATCCGGGTTTATTTGTCCGCAGTTACGTAATGCGATTCTTTTTTGTCTGTTATAGAATGGCAGTTCTTTGTATGTGTGGACAGTTTTTCCGTTAGGTTCTCTGAACATCAGATGTTCTGCCGGTTTACCTCCTGCTATGTGCTCCTTCACTATCGTTACCGCATCTTCTGCCGATACTCTGCAATAAAACCAACCTTCAGGGTAAATAACAACAATAGGTCCCATCTCGCACATTCCATGGCAGCCTGTGGGAACTACGGCAACTTTGTCCGACAGTGAAAGTTTTTCTATTTCTTTTCTTATAGTTTCAGTTGTGGAAACGGCTCCTCCGGACTGGCAGCCGGTTCCGTTACAGATAAGAACCCGATACATTTTATTTATAAGCCGCTATTTCTCCGGCTGAACTTCCAGCATACAGTATGCCGTTGTTGAAGCATGCCGCGCCGTTGATTTCCAATCCAAGATTTACAGACCACCTTATTTTGCCGCCGTTAGTCTCAATAGCGTAAAGCGCTCCGTCTCCGCTTCCTGCGAATAAAAGCCCTCCTGTAGCTATGGGTTTTGCGTTGACTATTCCTCCGCCTATGTTAGTATTCCACAAGACCCCTCCGTTATCTTCCGATAACGCTGTTATACTTCCCATGGCAGTTCCAGCGAAAATTTTACCATCGAAAACTTCCGGAGCCGTTGATATCGGAGTTCCGGTAAAAACTTTCCAAACTGCTGTTTTCTCCTTGATGTTTACTGAAGTTAAAGAGCCGTCCTCGCTGCTGAAATACACGTGACCTTTATTATTGACTGCCGGAGTATTTATAGCTCCGCCAGATCCGCCGCCCCAAAGCTTTTTCCCTGTATTTGCGTCTATTGCTGAAAAAAGCGCGTTCTGCTCCCCTATATAAACAATTCCGCCGGAGTATATCGGGGCTGTTAAGAGAGTTAAAGAAGCGTTCCAAGTCCAGGACAAGCTGCCGTTAGCAGCATTGAACGCGAGCAGTTTTCCGCTTCCATCGCCTATAAATACTTTCCCGCCGCCTTCCGCGGGGCCGTCCGCAAATGAAGCGCTTCCGTCATTCTTATCAGGCTGATGCTTCCATACTACATTTCCGTTCTTTTTGTTGAACGCGCACAGTACACCATTGCGTCCCGCGCATATGACCAGGCTATCAATTATTACTGGTCTACCCACAACAGTTCCGTCAATCGCCCGTGACCATAAAACACTTCCGTTCTCCGAATTCAGCGCGTGAACCGTGCCGTTTTCATCTCCTGCGTATAAGACACCTTCATTAAATACGATATCTGTTGTTATTGAAGCTCCTACAGAAGATGATCTCCAAATCTCCTGACCCGACCATGCTGAAGCGGTTGAAGAGGTCAGCATTAATATAATTGCTGTAATTGCTGTCTGTAAAAATTTTTTCAACATTACCCCTCCTTATACCAATTCTCACATGAAACAGAAGCTTCGCTTTGCAAACGTATGCTTCGTTGTTTCAGGAGGAGCGAAGCGACGGAGGTGCCAGCGAAGCGATAGGTATTACTCCCCTGCTCTACATAGGCCATATTTACGTCTTCGGCCGTCCCGCCTACATTCGTAAAGCGCAACAACGTGGAGCTTCTGTTTTATTGCACAAATTGGCATGAATTTTTGTTACCATGGGAAACTGCTGTACAGATGAATTCCAAGTTTTTTGCTGAGATACGTAAGGATATCCGGCCCGTATAATAAAGTTATAAAACCTCCCAATGCCAAATAAGGCCCGAGTGGGATACTTTGTTTTTTTCCCCATTTGACTTTACCTCGGCACATTAAATAAACCACACCTAATCCGCCTGCCATTACTGCAATGTAAAACGCTAACAACACCATTTCCCACCCGATGAATCCGCCAAGCCCGCACATCATAAAAGCGTCTCCCCATCCCATACCGCCCCGACTGATGATAATTATCAGGGCAAATACACTGAAACCTGCCGCCGCTCCATACACGCCATCAAGCAGAGATTGAAATCCACCCGTGAGCCTGAATAAAAAAGCCGGAACGAGCATTCCCATTGAAAAAATGTCGAAAATATACCCTTCCTCATAGTCCGTAAGCGCGTTTACAAATAGAAAAAAAGCTGCCGTTAAAGTAATTATGAAAGTATAAGAGTAATCCCAACGCGCAAGCAGCAATCCGCCAATAAG
>WRBZ01000091.1 GCA_009784305.1 Synergistaceae bacterium | reverse complement strand
TTAAATTAACAAGGAGTGGGGATATTGCAATGCCTATGACAGTAACAACAAAAGCTGCAATCATCAATATGCTCATTGCTTGCCGCGCTAATGAAAGCGCTTTTTCCTTCCCTTTTTCCGTCAGAACTTTTGAGAAAACCGGCACAAACGCGGCGGAAAGGGCGCCTTCAGCAAGAAGCTGGCGCGAAAGGTTCGAAAGGGTGTATGCTATATTAAATGCATCAAGTTGAGCGGTTGCGCCAAAATATGCCGCTGTCATTATCTCGCGGAGCAACCCAAGGATACGGCTGGTGAAAGTCCCTGCCATCATGAAAAGAGCGTGTCGAACCATGTGCGAAGAATTTGTGTTAAGTTTTGATTCATTGGATCCGGTTGTTTCGGGCATAAAATCCTCCAAGCGCAAAGTACAAATATGGGGCATTGGCAATGTATTACTGGGCGATGACGCAGTTGGCCCCATTGTGTCTGTTCAATTAGGAGGCATAGACTGCGGAACGTCCCCCGAAAATTATATATCAAAGCTCCGCAAAGACGAGCCGGAAATTCTTATTATTATAGACGCCGCCGAAATGGGGATAGAAGCTGGTTCCGTCCGCGTCCTGAATTTTAACGAGATTGGCGGGGAAATTATAACAAGTCACGGAATACCGCTTTCAATCCTATTGGAACAGTTTAATAAAACTTTAGATATATTTATTATAGGTATACAACCAAAACAAACGAACCCAGGGGAACCCTTATCGGATGAAGTCAAAGCAGCCGCCGAATATGTAGTAAAAAAATTAAATAATTAGTCAATGAAATACGCGAAAAAAGAATGTGTCAACGAATTGCACGAATTAGCACGAATTCGTGTAATTCGTTAACAAAAGCTTTTGTCTTTATTTATTCACTGATTACCACGAAAAATTTTCTCCCAAGTAAAATTTGCGTGCAATTTTGCTTTCCATCATCTCACCAGGAGTTCCGTCAACCACTATTCTGCCATCATGAATAAGGTACGCTCTGTCGGTTATTGATAAGGTTTCCCTTACGTTATGGTCAGTTACTAAAATTCCATAACCCGCGTCGCGTATATTTTTTATCATATTTTGAATGTCGGCTACAGCTATGGGGTCAATTCCACTGAACGGTTCATCGAGCAGGATAAAGCTTGGCTGCATTGCAATACATCTTGCTATCTCAACCCTGCGCCTTTCTCCTCCGCTAAGGGCATAAGCAAGAGTATTCTGATGCTCAAACAGCCCAAAGTCACGCATTAATAATTCCGATATGTTCCTTTCATATTCAAACTCGCTTTCCTGGATGACGAGTTCGATATTTTCCCGGACCGTTAAATTGCGAAAAACGGATGGCTCCTGAGGCAGATATCCTACTCCCATTCTGGCGCGCTCATATATTGGCAAGTGGGTCACATTCGCTCCCCCTACCGTTATTCTACCCGATTCAGGTTTTATTAGGCCAACGATCATATAGAAACACGTGGTTTTTCCTGCTCCATTCGGGCCGAGCAGGCCTACGATCTCTCCTTCGTTTACATTTAGAGTAACTCCATTAACTACTCTGCGCCCTTGATAAGATTTGTGAATTTCTTCAACTATAAGGCTCATTTTATCTTGTCAGGGGGAAGGAGATGGTAATATATCGTCATTGATATTAACCGTTATGCGTGAGTTTCCGATTGCTTCTATCCTGTTGGAGTCAGGAAAATAAACTATACTGTCTGCGTTTAAAGTCCTTTTGTTTTGCGTAGCGGAAACTCCGCCTGACACTACAATTGTTCCGCGATCAATTGAATATAAAGCTTTCTTACCTCTTAATTCAACAATGTCATTGCCTTTGCCTGGCGACCCTTTAATGATTATGCTGCCTTCCGCTTCTGCTTCGGTCAGATTTCCATTATTTATTCTTCCATTTACATTCGCTGCGGAGAAAGTGATTCCAGCTTTTTGATCCTGAAGTTTACGCACATTTCTCGCTGTGATATTGTCACCTTTTATTTGCAGAAATTCGCAGTCTATTGATACATTCCCCAGTGTTCCGCTTATTCCCGATTCAAAGGTATACACCGACTGAGCTCCTATTTCAGCCGTAGCAGACATAGCGGCAAGCTGCACATTATCTCCGTTCCATATTCCGCTTATCGCAACATTGCCGGTCAAATTGAAAACATTGTTGTCAATGTGTCCAATAGCGTGGGTTGACACAATAACCATTCCGCGCCCTTTAATCGTCACGTTTCCTTCTGCGTAAAACCGTCTCGCTTCCATATCGTACTGCATTGTATCCGATGTAAATGATATTTCATCCGTAGATGCCCAAACGGGCGCGCACAAAAGAAAAAGCAGAATCGTAAAGCAGTAAACGGCATATTTCATTCCACGAGAATCCTCCATATCAATTATAAATACTCATTATTATTGTTTCTGTGACTCTGTGATTTTTTCCGTCAGGACTTTCACTTTATCCGCTGTGAGTATTATTGCCTTCATCAAGGTAGCCCGCGCGCCCGCGCGTTCAATCTCGTAAATACCTTCGATTGTCACGCCTGCCGGGGTGCATACATCATCACGTAAAGTTGCCGGGTGTTTTCCACTCGCCATTGATAGCCGGGCTGCTCCCAGCATTGCGCTCATGGCTCCGCGATAGGCCAGGTCTTTAGGCAGTCCCGTGTATATGCCGCCCATAGCCAAAGCCTCCATCAGAGTTACGAAGAAAGCGGGAGCGGATGCAGCTAAAGCTGTTATGGCATCTATGCTCTTTTCTTCAATCACTTCCACTTCGCCGAGCAGTCCAAAAGTGTCAATCATCCAAACCAAATCAGCGTCCGTCGCTGTATCCGACTTGACTATTCCAGTAAATGCACAGTTAAGCTCCGCACAAAGATTTGACATCCCCCGCATCCACCTTGCATCAGGAGCTGCCTGCTTCAACATGTCGAGAGTCACGGCAGCGGCCAGTGAAATGCAGAGTTTCCCTCTCAATAGGCTCGCGTGTTCCTTTACGACACCAAGAGTGATATGGGGTTTCAATGCAAACATCACGACTTCACTCTCTGCGATAGCCTCAGCGTTGTCTGAACTAATTCTTACCCCTTTTATTCCCAACTCCTCAAGTCGTTCAGGATGCGCATCCGTAGCCACTACGCTGCTGCATCCGGCTTTTGTTAATCCTTTAGCTACAGCGCCTCCTAATGCTCCTGCTCCGATAATTGAAACGCGTGTTGTTTTTATATTATCCATAATTATCCTTTTCAAAGGGCGGCAGGTTGCCGCCCCTACAGTATTTTTATAAATGCCGCTTATGCGATTTCCGATAAAAATTCCTTAATACGTTTCATTCCCTCGCGAATATCATCTTCAGAGCTTGCGTAGGATAAGCGTACAAATCCCGGTGTCATAAAAGCGCTGCCCATAACGCCGGCAACGAATTTATGCTCAAGAAGAAGCTCGCATAATTTTGTATCATCAGTTATTTCAATACCATTCCATTTTTTACCTATAATTTCTGAAATGTCAAACCAAACATAGAAGGCTCCGTCCGGTTTGGAAAATTTTATGTACGGCAGTTCATTTAGAAGTCCTAAAATGATTTCACGTCGTTTTTCAAATGCCTGTACCATTTTAACGATATCGGGCTCCGCATTTTTTATGGCCGCTACCGAGGCCCATTGCGCGACTGAAGATGCGTTTGAAGTTATGTGCCCCTGAAAATCGCTTACAATATTCATAAAGTTTTTCTCGCCTAAAGCATATCCTATACGCCAGCCTGTCATAGCATATGCCTTGCTCACGCCGTTAATAAGTATAGTTTGATCTTTTATATCGGGGCAGATTTGAACAATATTGTAATGTTTTGCATTTCCGTATACCATCCGCTCATAAATTTCATCGTAAATAACAACAAATTTATGCTTAAGGGCAAGTTCAGCTATACCTTTAAGGACACTTTCGCTGTAGACGGCGCCGGTTGGGTTACTTGGAGTGTTGAGCATTATCGCTTTCGTTTTTGGCGTAATGGCATCCTCTATTTGTTTTAAATCCGGAACATATCCGGTTTTTGACGTATCGACAAGAACTTCCTTCCCGTCAAAAAGCTTTAGCTGCTCCACATAACTTACCCATGCAGGGACAGGGATAATTACCTCATCGCCCGGATCAATGAGGCTGCCAAGAGTAACGTAAAGCAGAGGTTTGGCTCCGCAGCCGACCACTATTTGCGTAGGTTCATATTTCAAACCAAAATGTCCGGCGTAATACTCAGCGATAGCTTTTCTCAGTTCTGGAATTCCCGAAGTTGGAGTATAGTGTGTTTGACCTGTTTTGATTGCTTCAAAAGCTGCCTCTTGAGCACACTGCGGCGTATCGAAATCCGGTTCTCCTACGCTGAAAGAAATGACCGGTTTTCCTTCCGCTTTCAATGCCTTTGCCTTCGCTGTCATGGCAAGCGTAGCGGAAGCCTCCATACGCGCGGTTCTTTCTGAAAGTTTCATTAATTACCCTCTCCTTTATAATTTTTACTTCTATACTATTTTAACTTTATTGAATAAAAAATGCCAATTTCATGCTTGTTTTTTATATTTATATTTTTAACAGCCAGCTCGCCAATTCAGCTATAATTGTTCATAATTATCAGTTATTATTCTTTTTTCAATAACCCGGGGGATTTTTTAAATTGACAAGCAAATTGTACGATTTTTATAACTGGCAGCTAAGAGCGTTTAATATGATCAAGGAGAACAGCGCTGTTTTATCCGCTCCAACAGGTTCAGGAAAGACCCTTGTCGCGTATCTTTGGGCAGGTATCTTAAACGAAGATGGTTACGTTCAGGATACGAAGGAGAGAATAATTTTTACAGCTCCAATAAAAGCTCTAAGTAACGAAAGATATATGGATTTAAGGCGAATGGGGCTTGATGTCGGGATAGAGACAGGT
>WRBZ01000090.1 GCA_009784305.1 Synergistaceae bacterium | reverse complement strand
TCGAACCCGCGACCTACGGCTTGGAAGGCCATCGCTCTAGCCAACTGAGCTATTCCCGCTTTTATTCGCTTGGGTTGTCTACTGCCTTCTGCTTCTTCTTAAAATGGTCGGGGCGAAAGGATTCGAACCTTCGACCCTCTGCTCCCAAAGCAGATGCGCTAACCAGGCTGCGCTACGCCCCGATTATTTAAGCAGCCAAACAAATTTTATTGAATTGCCTGCCAGCTTAATGGTGGAGCTGAGGAGATTCGAACTCCCGGCCTCTTCCGTGCGAGGGAAGCGCGCTCCCAGCTGCGCTACAGCCCCAGCAAGACAACAGAAAAAATTATACAACACTATACAAATACGTCAAGAGTAAATTTTAGCAAATATTTAACCAAACCATAATAGAATACTGTAAAATAACTAATAATTCTTTATTATAATATTTCGGAGGAATAAATTATGGAAAGAGTTTTCAGCGGAATGAGGCCCACCGGCAAACTTCATCTTGGACACCTGGCAGGAGCGCTTACCAACTGGGTTAAGCTGCAAGAAAGCTATGACTGTTATTACAGCATAGTTGACTGGCATGCGATGATGTCGGACTATGAAGATTCAAGCATGGTCAGGCAAAACTGTAAGGAGGTATTGCTGGACTGGCTGGCTTCCGGGATCGATCCGGAAAAATCATGCGTGTTTGTTCAATCTCATGTACACGAACATGCTGAGCTTGCGCTTGCGCTTGCTATGGTCACGCCGCTTGGGTGGCTTTTTCGTAATCCTACATACAAAGAACAGCTTCGCAACATAACAAACCGGGATATCCAGAATTACGCTTTTCTTGGTTATCCCGTCCTGATGGCTGCGGATATCCTTCTTTATAAAGCAAGTATCGTACCCGTAGGAGAAGATCAGGACGCTCATCTGGAATTAACCAGAGAGATAGCGCGCAGATTCAACCATTTCTTTGGAGAAAACAGGCTGCCTGAACCTCAAATGCTTCTTACGCCCACTCCCAAAGTACCGGGCACAGATGGGCGAAAAATGAGCAAGTCTTATAATAATTCCCTTTTAATTTCTGAAGAAGCCGATAGTATGTGGACCAAATTAAGAACTATGGTTACTGATCCGGCAAGGATCAAACGTACCGATCCCGGCGAGCCTGAAAAATGCCCTGTCTGGGACATCCATAAGGTATTCAATAATGATGAGGATGAATTGCTCGAAATTGCGACAGGTTGCCGCACAGCCGGAATAGGTTGCATTGATTGCAAGAAGAAACTCAATAGCCATGTGGAACGTGTTATGACGCCGATACATGAAAAGCGAAAAATATATGAAAATTCACCTCATCTGCTTTCTGATATCCTTAACGAAGGGGCGAAACGCGCCAGGAGAATTGCACAGGAAACTATGTCGGAGCTTCGTGAAGCAATGGGGTTATTAACCGAGTTGTAATGCCTTCCAATATTGAAGTTTCAATAGAAGGGTTTACCGGCCCTTTGGATCTTCTGTGCCACCTTGTGGAAAGTCGGCAGATGCAAGCCTCTAAGATAAAAGTCGCTCAGCTTGTAAGGATTTATGGAGCGTATCTTTCCAAGACGAGGAATGCCTCTGCCGAAATCATATCGGAATTTTTTTTTATGGCTGCAGGGCTGCTTCTGCAAAAAGTGTTATCTTTGCTTCCTTCCGATAAAGAAAATGTATCAAGCGGATTTGAAGATTCGGATGAATCATATGATGTTATATCTGAGGAGGAGCTTCTTGCCCGTATGTCGCGTTTCAGCCCATACCGCAAGGCTACAAGTATATTAATTGAACGTAAGGGAAAACAGGATAGAAAGTTCAGACGGATATCTTTGCATGTGGCGGATGCTTCTTTTCCGAAATACGAGCTTGGAGACCTGTATAATTTGAGTAAACTATGGTGGAGCATCTTGGCGGCTCACAGAAACGAAAATAATTCGGAAAGTATTTGGGATGAAGACGAAAGCTGGGATGGCGTTCCGGAATCTTTACCCGATGAAGCCCGCATACAAACGCGTATTGATGAGATAACCGAAAAATTGAGAAAGTATCCTGTACTACTTTTGAGCAGCCTTATTGAGGAACAAAAACTTCTCTCAACCAGCTCAGTCTCAGCTATAGTAGTGACACTTCTTGCTCTTTTGGAGATGTGCCGCATGAAAAAAATATCCGTATTTCAGGAGGAGCTTTTTGGCGAAGTCAGGATTAACGCTGCTTTCAGCGACAGCATCGCGTATTGAAGCAGTTTTATTTGTTGCCTCAACTCAGGTATCGGAAAGAGAGCTTTCTGAAACTCTTGCTGTCCCTACACGCGAAATATCAGCAGCTTTGTTGGAATTACAGGAGCACCTTGCTAAACATGCTCATGGGATTGAATTGCAAAATATAGCGGGAGCTTGGCAACTTGTCACTAATCCGCATTATGCTGAAATTATTTCATTATTCCGCGATGTATCGGAGCGCCAGAGAGTTAGAATCAGCAAAGCTTCTGTGGAAACCCTTGCAATAATAGCTTACAATCAGCCGGTCACAAGAAGCGAGGTTGAAGAGATAAGAAGCGTCAGAAGTGAAAGCGTCATTGAAACATTGCTTTCTCATGGACTTATAAAAATGGCGGGCAGAAAAAAAAGTGTAGGCTCTCCGTGGCTTTATAGGACTACAGATAGGTTTCTTGAGGTTTTTGGCTTGGCTTCAATGTCTGAACTTCCATCGCTTGAAGAAATAAGCATTGCCGGAGTTTCGCAGGAGGAGCAAAATAAAGAAGATGAAGCAGATAGTCAGGCTTAACCGCTACCTCGCGATGTGCGGTGTTGCTTCGAGGCGTAAAGCCGAGGAGGTATTGGAGCAGGGCAGGGTAAGGGTAAACGGGAAAATAGTCCTGCTGCCCTCTTTTCATATAGAACCGGGGGTTACCGAGGTCACTCTTGACGGCGAATTAATGTTGCCTGAACAGTATTTGTATTTAGTCATGAATAAGCCCGCTGGTTACGTGTGCGCAGTCACTGACAAATATGACAGCGTCATTATAGAGCTTTTGCCGGACAAGTACAGGGAAAAACGTGTTTTCCCGGTCGGGCGGCTTGACCGCGATACCGAAGGTATCATTATTCTAACTAACGACGGTGATTTTGCTCAGCAAATGACTCATCCCTCATTTGGAATAACAAAGGAATATGAAGTAATGCTCGATCAACCGATAACGGATAAAGCGCTTTCAAGGTGGAAGCAGGGGTATTCTTTGAAGGACTCTCCGCATTGGAAGAGCGAAAATTTTCCCGATGATCATGTTGTAAAACCGATAAAATTGTCAAGGCTTGATAAACATGATGGAAAAAGCTGGATACGGGTGGTCATAGGAGAAGGTTTAAAGCGTGAAATCAGGGAAATGGTAAGACTAACCGGTTACAACACAGAGTTGCTCATAAGAACGAAAATCGGAAAATTGCAGCTTGCCGACCTTGCCCTCGGGGATTGTAAAGAGTTTGAAAAAGAAGAATTACTCAGGAGAATTAAGGAGGTTCCGTAAATTGATAGTAGCAATAGACGGGCCGGCCGGAGCCGGTAAGAGTACAGTCTCAAAAAAAGTAGCGTCAGAATTGGGCTTAAATTTTCTCGATACCGGAGCTTTGTATCGCGCCCTTGCGTATTCGCTTGATAGAATCGGGATACCTCCCGTTCCCGGAGATAAGCTGGATGAGGAACTGAAAAAGTTGGATGTCCAGTTATCCGGCGGCGCGGTCTTTGTTAATGGGGCCGATGTTTCAAAAGAAATACGCACTCCACATGTAGACAACATTGTCTCTCCTTATTCCGCTTTATCCCAACTGAGAGCGCATCTATTAGATTTACAGCGCCGCCAGGCGCTTTTTGGTAAAGGCGTTGTAGCGGAAGGGCGGGATATCGGCAGCGTTGTTTTTCCCGAGGCTGATTGTAAAATTTTCCTGACAGCCAGCGCGGAAGAACGTGCTATGCGCCGTTATAAGGAACGCTTGGTTAAAGGGGAAGAACCTGTATATGAAGAGATACTATCGAGCGTGAAAGAACGAGACAGGATAGACTCTACCCGTGAGGCCGCGCCGCTTGTTAAACCCGAAGGAGCTTATTTACTTGATTCGTCTGATATGACGGAGCAGCAGGTCGTTGATGAGATAGTCCGCATTGCATTGAAGAATTAAAGAAGTGAAATTTAGTTGCTTCTACGTATTCTCATGATCGCGCATATAATTTTTAAAAGCGGAGGGCGTTTTAGAAGCCCACAGCACATAAGTAAGCCAGGATAAGATGATAAAAATAATCATGACGCTGAACATTGGCCGATAGCCCCATATTGTCACCAGCCAGCCTGCAAGTAATCCGCCGATGCCCGAGCCAATATCATTGGAACAAAGAAAGGTACTTGAAGCTGAACCACGTTTTTCCGGTGGCACAACGCGCATGGCCATAGCATGCATAGCCGGGAAGGTAAGGCCGAAGCCGAATCCAAAAAACAGGCCGGATAGATAATAGCTTACGCTGCTTTCACATAAAAGACTCAGTAGAGCCAGTAAAAAGCTGCTGTTTCCCAAAACTACCATGGGCTTCTCGCCTCTTTTATCCGCTATTTGTCCTGAAAACAGACGGGTACTGCCTGTGCCCGTTGCCATCAGTGCAAAAAACAATCCGCCGCTGCCCAATCCGAAATATTCCCCGTAAAGAGCGATAAAGATGGAAACTCCGCCGTATGGTATTGAGACAAGCAGAATTAATACGGAAGCAGGCAGGGCATCGGCATTGAAGAGCGAGAAAAATCCTTGTTTTTTGCAGCCCGGCAGATAAACAGGTTGATTCACTCTTTTATAAGATACCTTACGCGCAATAAAGAGCGCTACCAGTAAAGCAGTAATACTGATGGCAAACAAGGCACGAAAATTTAAGCCGGCTATTATAGCAAGGCCAAGCGCCGGGCCAAGCGCGCTGGCTAAAGTGTTTCCCAAGCCCAAAAACCCC
>WRBZ01000089.1 GCA_009784305.1 Synergistaceae bacterium | reverse complement strand
TTTCCCGAGAATGTCCCCGCGAGATCTATCGCTAAATTTCCTGTTTTGCTGAGTTCTCTGAGGTCCAATTGCGACAGGTTCACGTTTAAGTTAATGTCGCCTGTTCCGCTTTCCGGCGCCGTCATTTTGCCGGACCCTGAAAGCGAACCTTGTCCTGACGATGCTTTAGCTGAAACCAAGTTAATGGTGTCTCCAGTTTTATTGATATGCGCGCTTACGTTTTGGAACCCAAATCCTGAAGCGGACACACTTTGCGCCGTCAGGTCCAGATCCATTTTATCGAGCTTCGTCAGGTCGCCCGCCAATGCGGTGGTCGCCTTGATATTTTTGGCGTTAAGCATATCCATAGCTGCAAGCTCCTGGGACGAGACGACCAAGTTCAGTTTGGGCTCCTGCAGGGCGCCGGTCGCGTGTACTCCCACCTGTATGGTGCCCTTCAGTTTGTATTGGGCAACGTCCGGAACAAACTTCGCGAGCGCTTCCGGCGATAAAGAGAGCGACGCGTTCATGTCCAGAGCAGGTTTTTCCGCAAGAACGTTTTTGAGCGTTCCCGACGCCTTGACGGGCAGCCCCGACCAGGACGCGGAACTGTCCTTCAGTGTAAAGTTTCCCTGCGCATATGAGAATCCCAGCGCGATATTATCTATTGCGTAGCCTGCTGCCGAGAGAGACTTGCTGCTTATCTTCCCTTCCAGCGACGGGTTTGACGTTGAGCCCTTAACACTTATCTCAGCAGTCACGGCTCCTTTGGGGTCATATTTACCGGCATCGGGGATCAACGGCGTTATTCCCGCCAAGTTCAGGTCAACCGTCTTAAGCGTCAAGTTCAGCTTTGGCCCGGTCAGTAAATCGGATACAGTCCCGCTCAAATAGGAATCAGCTCCCTGAAACTTCATTTTTCCGTTGACTGTGGCTTGATCCCCGCCCGTCAGTTTGACCTGCAGCGCTATGTCCGAGCCCTTAACTCCCGAAGCGCTGATTGCCGGAGCATGCATTGATACGGTTCCGGAAAGCGCGTTTGCCGGCCCCTTGATTTCGATTTTGAAGTCCGAAACGTTTCCCGTAATGTCTTTTACGCCTTCGAAGCTCCCCAGGGACGACAGGTCAGCAGGCCCTCCGTTCAACTGAACGAATACGCTCGGAATCGCATCCCTGAACGCCATCGCCACATTGCCCTCAAGCGGGATACCAAAAGCGCTGACCGTTATTTTGTCCAAAGAAAGCCGGTTCTCCTTGTAGTTCACCGCGCCATTGAACGATTCGACCGGCCAGCCGGCAAGACGCGCCCCTTTGAAATTTGCTGTTGCCGTGAAAATAGGATCGGTCCATGCCCCTGTCGCTTTGAAAGACACTCCGGCAGTTCCGGCGTAGTCTTCGGGCGCAAGATTCTGGAAAAGGCTTATTAATTCCGCCACATCCAAACCCTCCACGACGCCCTGCGCGTCGAGTACATCAGAAAGCTGCCCCGACGCTTTGACGGAACCTTTCCCCACCATGAGGTCGGATTTTTCCAACATCACCCGTGTTCCTTTTATCTCCGCAGTCACAGTTCCGGCAACCGGAAGCTCTCTCACTTTAGCCTTAACATTGGCTGTGATGTTATATTGATTGAACCCGAACCCGACATCATCGACCTCAATATTTCCCCACTTTGAAAAGAACACGCTCCGGACGAGTTTCAATTCGTCGATGGGTACCTGAAAAGGCTGGTCTGAGGGCTGGCTCGGCAGCTTGTTGATTTCCTCGACAAATTTATCCAGATCCATGTTCACACCGCCGATGGATAAGAGGGAAAGGCGCGGAGAACTCAGCAAGGACATGAGGTTGATCCGGATTTCAAGGAATTCAGCCTTGAACATCTCCGCTCCATCCTTAGACAGGTTGACCCCGGATATTTTATATCCCGCCAGAGGGTTTCCCTTGACCTGATCCAACCTGAGATCCGCGTTCAAAAAGTCTTTTGCGGCACCTTGCGCTTCGCGGGCTACCATGTCGACCGCAATGTCCATGTTTGCCGCCAACGCTATCAGGCCCAATAAAAACAGCACGATCCCCCCAATGATCCACAGTAGCTTATTGCCGCCATCTCTTCTCTCGCTCTTATTTTTTGCGCGCATAACTATTCCTCCTACATTATCGAATTTTTCCGTCGATTCTATGGTTAAAATATCTTCCAGCTGTTTATTGAACATCTTTTTCAAGTAAATTATCAGTAAATTTTAGCATAAATAGCCGAAACAAAAGAAAACTAATTTCTCGTGACAGGTCAGCTATTTTCCATGAAATCTCATGTTATAATTCATATTCAGCGTGCGGGGGTGGCGGAATGGCAGACGCGCTGGACTTAGGATCCAGTGCCGCAAGGTGTAGGGGTTCAAGTCCCCTCCTCCGCACCAGGATTTTTACCCTTTTGGGTGTATCAGGCAAAAACACACACCAATAGAATAAAACAAAATTCTAAACAAAGGGGCGAAAACAATGAATTTTTTAGACAAAGTTTTTGGACGCACAGAATTAATGAACCGGATAGAATCATTACAAAAAGCGCTGCAATGCTGTCAGCAAATCAGGGAAGAAGAAAAGAAAGAGTTTGAGAGTATGTATATGGAACTCGAAGGTAAATTAAAAAGGGCAGAAACAAAATACATTGAATCAATGGAAGTGGAACGAAAAAGAATTAAAGCCTTTTATGAAAACATATTTTACGAAAAAGCGAAGTTAAGGAACATGACTTATGCCATTTGACGAAAACACGCCGCCGCCGCAAGGCGGCGTTTTTTTATTATTCGGGGCACCTGCCTAAATGAAGGGGCGTTCAAACAGTAAAAACACGATATGCGCGACTGTTTAATTGAAAACTCGTGGTTTTTGTAAAAATTATGTATGATAAAATAATGAAGCAAGAATTCGAACAGGGGAGGAATGGATAATGCGTTTCATTTTTTTTCAAAACAGAATTCAGTTCGGCGCTCGTACAGAGCACCATTATTCCATTCCTGAGAATAAGCACACTATTATTTATGCAATCATATTATTGGTTTCACACGGTCTCACCGGCGGCACGTTATAGTCCGCACAGGAGAGGCCGTTTTTTTTGCTTCATTACAAAAACTGATAAATAAAGGAGGGAGAGATTTCAGGAATTTTGGCATAAATTGAGTTGCGCTCTATAAGAATTTATGAGCTGAAAACAGAGAACCACAACTCCAGAATAAAAGGGGCCGTTTAACCACGCTGCACGTAAACAACGAGGCTGAAAACAGAGAACCACAACTCCAAAATAAAAGAGGCAAATTTATTAAGGAGGAAACAAGATATGAAAGTTCGCAGAATATTATTCTCAGTAATAATAGTTCTTTTGTTTGTCAACGCGGCTTTTGCTTTCCCGCATGACCCGAACCCGAGTCAAATTGACGGAACCTGGACAGCGCTTGGCACCGTCGGTTCCCCCAGTGCGACTAACCTGTTCCCGGGCAGCTACAGCAGAACGTTCGCCAGTAATACAACAATATCTATGAGGCTTCACAATTTCATGGTCAAAGAATTCGCAGCTAACGCTGGCCCGGGTGGACCAAACGATATGAAGATATGGAACACCCCCAGTTTTGGTGAAGAACAAATGAGGCAGCAGAATGCCGCCTGGGCGTATAAGTTAGCCAACCCGACCAGTTCCGTTCCCGCATCGGTTGGCGTTTCCATGTATACCACCCATGATGAATTAATCTCGTTTATTGAGGCTATGCCGAGAACCAACCTTACGGTCGAGTACCTTGGTGAGATCCCGAGAGGATTCCCGTTCCCGTTCCTTATATTCTCACACCCTGACAATACCACGGATCGATCACCCGCAGGACTTAAGGCAACCGGCCTGCCGCTTGTCTGGATTCAGGGAAACATTCACGGCGGTGAATGGAGCGGAGGCGAGGGCGCCCTTTCCGCCGCTTATGACCTCGCCATCGGAAGATATGACAATCTGCTCAAGACCACCAATGTCATAGTGGTTCCGCGCGTATGCGCCGACGGCGGTAAAGTACCCCGCAGGGAAACCCACGACCTGGTTGCCCTGCAATGGACGCCGAACCCGGAAGCCCGCGACCTTAACCGCGACAACGTACTGCTTGACCAGCACGTGACCCGCTCGATGCGTAAGATGTACATTGCATACGGACCGCATTTCGCCGTAGACAACCACGAGCGCAACCAGGAACAGATTAACAGCAGCGCAACGACATTTTTTGGCGTCAGGTTCGACTGGGATGCCGGCGACATCAGCGCGGGCGGGACGACTATCCTTCAGACCCCCAAGGAACTCAGCTATCTCCGTTACAAGTACATGGAGCCTGACCTTGCCAAATACGCCGAGCAATACTCCATTTATATGGGATCCTACAACGTCGAGGGGCTTGACAATTACTCCACCGGACTTGGTAATGCATTTAGGGCATGGTCCGGTTACGTTCCGCATCCTGACGATACCGCGCCGGACGGCGAGAGATGGCCTTTTGGCGTAAAATACGGACCGTATTCCGGTATGGGATATAATCCAGCCGATACGGGAGTTGTTTCCGGCGGCTATTGGCAAAACCTTCTGTCATTTGACCCGGACGCGCCGTACATTTTCTCGCCCGAGGGCACGTACAATCACCGCAGCAGCCGCAACATAACTTCCATGCCCGGTGTAATAAGCCAGTTGTTCGAGAACAGATCATACCCGCAAAACACTGGAAGCCGCGGCATGTGGGAGCGCCGCGTTGCTACAGGCTACATATGCATGATGTCCACAATTAATACTGCGGCAACCCGCGGCCATGAGATAGTTCCGATCCTCGAGGAAATGAGAACGCGCTGGGCACAAAAAGGCAAGACCTACGATCCGACCGACATGATACCGATCCTCACCATCCCGCCTCTGGCAACTTATTGGAATGAAAAGATCGATAAAGGAGACGGCTTCCCGTATGACAGGTACGACTTGTCGTATTGGGGAGTTAACATC
>WRBZ01000088.1 GCA_009784305.1 Synergistaceae bacterium | reverse complement strand
GTCTGACAATGTTCCTCACCGACTCGCGTTCAATAAGAGATGTCATTCCCTTCCCGGCAATGAAGCCGAAAAGCTGAAAGGACAATTCACAATTCACAATTAATACCAATTTGAAATCGAACGTAGGCGAGGCGGCTTTTACGACCCGCAGCGAATGCGTAGATAGACCTACGTCGCAAAGCGAAGCTTCTGTTTCACGCAAGGGGAGTAATACCTATCGCTCGCTTGAGGCTCGCTGGCACCTCCGTCGCTGCGCTCCTCCTGAATCAACAAAGCATGCGTTTGCAAAGCGAAGCTTCTGTTTTACGTGCGAATTGGTATAAAAACTTTCGGGCGGCAATCTGCCGCCCGTCTTTAAATTCGAAACTCCTGGGATGTCGTCCCTTACTGGTAATACAGTTCGTATTCCTGCGGCGTGGGCGCGTTGTAAACATATGCCGCTTCCCCACGCTTGATCTTGACCCATAATTCTATAAGGTTCTGTGGGAATACGGGTGAAAGATACGCATTATCTTCTAAAAGTTTGTCAAGGACAGTATTGAGGTTAAGCGGGAAAGTTTTTTCCTCAAGAATCTCGGAACTATGGAATCCTTGAGCGACGGGGTCGGCTGAACGCAAAATCCCATCCGCTCCCGCCATCACCATTGCTGAAAGCATATAGTAAATATTGGCAGTTGCGTCACCCGTGCGATATTCAATTCGGGTAGCGTCCTTTTTTACATAGCTTGGGATGCGAACGGCAGCGCAGCGTGATCCTCTGGCGAATGTAGCGCTTATGGGGGCTTCGAATCCAGGGACTAAACGGCGGTAGCTGTTTGTACTCGGATTTGTGAATGCCAGCAAACTTCCTTTCAGGCTGTGTTCAAGCAAACCGGAAGTATATGCGAGCGCTTCTTTGGAAAGGTTTAGCAGCTCATCGCCCGGGAATATTGATTTTCCGTCCTTTTCGAGAAACTGATGTACGTGAACGCTGCTTCCGGATACGTTATAAAGAGGCTTCGGCATGAATGTAAGAGTAAGCCCCATCTCTTCGGCCACTGTCTTTAGTATCCATTTTGCAAGGCAGACCTTATCTCCTGCTTCAGAAATGCTTATAAAGTCAAGCTCAACTTCCAACTGAGAAGCCGCTACCTCGTGATGGTGATATTTTACAGGCACTCCGACTGCTTCCATAAGCGCTACGCTGCGGTCACGAAAATCGCGGTATTTATCTTCAGGGGAAAGGCGATGATATCCCTTCAGCAGGCCAAAACGCGGATTTGTGTTTGAACTGTCCCCAAGTCCTTCGCTGCTGTCCACGCTGTAATAGGAATGGTTGTAAGCCGTTGAATACTGAACGGAGTCGAAAACATAAAATTCAAGTTCTACAAGCACTTTAGCATCGTCTGCAATACCTTTGCTCTTAAGATATTCAAGAGCAGCGCGGGCAATGTTGCGCGGATATTGAGCAAAAGTGGAGCGGCTGTCATCTGCCGAAACGACATCGCAAAAAACATGAACATGTTTAAACTCATCGCGCTCTTCAATGAAAGCAGTTGTCATATCAGGGATAGCAACCATGTCAGAATTACTAACTTTGGCATATCCGTAATTTGAAGCATCAAAACCTATCCCATCCTTAAGGACCTGCTCGCTGATATACCCTTTTGGAAGGGTAACGACACGGATACTGCCGCCGATGTCTATCATCAAAAGGTTAAGAAAATCTGCTGATTGCAAATCACCATCATATTTTGACAAATACATAATTCTACCCCCGATTTTTAATATATTCAAACGCATACCCTGACTTTATTATATCAGTCATTCAGTATTCCTGCCGGTCTTTTTCGAGCTTTAAAAGTTTTTCCTTAATGGCTATCCCTCCGCCGTAACCGGCGAGCGTACCGTTTGAAGCTATGACCCTGTGGCATGGGATAAAAATCGAGATGGGGTTTTTGTTATTGGCGTTGCCGACGGCACGATATGCATTCGGGTTATTCACCGCTGTGGCTATTTCCTTATAGCTGGCTGTTTTGCCATATGGGATATCACATAACGCTTTCCACACGTTCATTTGAAATTCCGTCCCGACGGGAGCAAGCGGCAGTGAAAACTCTTGAAGCGTTCCTTTGAGGTAAGCTTTCAGTTGGCGAAATGCTTCTTTGAGCATTTTGCTTTCCTTGATCTGAACATCAGTGTCTGGGACACTTGATTTTGAAAAACAAAGATGACTTATTTTTCCATCAAGCTCAGCTATTGTTATCACTCCAATTTCAGTTTCATAAGAAAAAATATTTCGCAATTTTTGTCACACCTTTATATCAAGACTGCGGTTCGCGGTTCTCGGAGTACGTTTTCCTTGATTTACGCCTATATGTTGAAGGGACATCGGGACATCCTCAAGTTCTCTGCGAAGCGCGTCCCGCCTGAAACGCAGCGTTTGAAAAGTGTTCTCTTCTTCTGCCCTCAGGCCAACCACATAAGATATCGAGTCGCTTTCAACTTCACCTGTAACAGCGCCAAGAGCTTCCCCTTCAATTTCAAAACCTACCTGCCACCATGCGCGGTCTGTTTCATTATTGCTGCCGCCGGATGAAATCCGTATCTTAGCGAGGAGCGGCTGTTCATCATCTCCTACAGCCCAAGCGACTGCAGCCATGGCGGAAGTGTCGACATCATGTTTCAATGGTTTTGACAACAGCGAATGTCCTTTTAAAAACATGCCAACATCATCCTCCCCCTCGGAAAGGTTTTTCAGAGCCGTTACAGGGGATTCGCCTTTATTAACGCGTTCCCTGAAAGAGAGGCGTACTTTATTCCATTTTTTTGATATATCTTTCCTTGCAAGCGCAAGATACCATGAGATTATCTGTATGTTAGCGGGGGTCATCGGCAGGTCGCGAGCCCACATCTCAAGTATTGAACTCAGGTTGTCAGTTTTATCTCCCGCCATCCTCCATGCCATGCGCACCCAGCTTATCATCTCCGATGTGAGAGGCATCCCGCGAACCAGCAGGGCATTTGCAATTTCTCTTTCTATTCCTTCTCCGAATTTTGAAAGCAGGGCAAAGTCGTTTTCAGAAAGTCTAAGGATGGGAGTGTCTCCTGTGTTGTCCCATATAGCGCGGAAACTTTGTCCAAGTATTAAAGGTAAAGTTGCCCGGGCCATAAGTTTCTGGGAAAGACCAGTGGCATCTTGTATCTGTACGAGATATCCCCCGTTTTTGTTCACGTTAAGAACCTCGCCTGTAACTAATGAGCCGTTTCTGAATTCATGCCCCAAGACACGCAAAGTCTGCGAGCCGTCCAATCTGTTGAGCTGCCCGCTCTGCTGTCCTATATTTTGACTTGGGACTCCTCTTATATCAGCCAAATTCTACTCCTTATATCCAACGCTCGCGAATCAATTATAATATATCAAATTTAAATAAATTTATTTATTTTGATAAAATTAGCGCGGTAATTGTATGATAAAATCATTTATCATATTTTAATCAAGAGAGGGAGTTTTTGCTTTGTTAAAACATCTTAGGACTCATATGCGTTGGATCATGGGCGCGATTGCGCTCGCTTTTTTGTTATCGACATTTTTAATGTATGACAGCGGAGGGGGCAGGCGCAGAGAGCCTTCACTTTCGGAAGACGGCAGGCTCAATGATTATGCGGTCGCCGCTATTAACGGACGAGAGCTTATGCGTTCAGAGCTTGACATCATGGTCAGCAATTATGCCCGGCAATCAAATATTGTCGAACTGTCGTCAACAGATATTCCATTTTTCTATCAGGCAGCTCTTGATAACGCAATTTTTCAAATGGAACTCAGTAAGGAAGTCGATTCCCGAAATCTCAATGTGAGTGAAGAGGAAATAACTGCGCAAGTGAATATCATGGCTGAACGTTTTCCTACCCGCGAAGCGTTTTTCCAAGCAGTAGAACGCAGCGGTATAAAAATGGAAGACCTGCGCAGAGATATAAAGCGCCAGATAGCAACGGAAAAAACCATCGAAAGCTCTTTAGGGATTCAGGTGGTAAGCGATGATGCATTGCTTGAATTCTACGATCTGATGAAAGGATTGTTATACAGGAGGCCGAAAGGATTCACATTTGACATCATAGAGCTAAGTGATGACAAAGTTGCTGAAGGCTTGAGGGTAAAAATTGCAGAGGATATCGGGAAATGGGCGGAGATAGTTTCGGATGATCCAAACTCATCGGATATCATCAGAAGTTCAACTGAACCATTGTTTTTCACAGAGAGTATTCTAAGCGAAGATAAAAGATTGTCCAATATGATTTCCCTTAACATAGGAGAAGTAGGGAATGTAATTGAAATGAGCAGCAACGACTTTATGATTCCCATAAAACGTGAGAATAGGGAAGAGTCAGTTGCGACGTTCGACGAAGTGAGCCTTGATATTCGAGCGATGATTCAAGATCAGCAACAGAGGACTGCGGTCGATAAATTCAGAAGAGACCTGTTAGCAAGGGCTATAGTGGAAATATATGATCATTCGGTTTTTCCCGCACCTGTAAGCCCTGACGTTGCAGAATTCATAAACGAAGGAACCAAACCTGAAGAAGCAGCGCCTGAGCAGAAAGCTGAAACGCCTGAAGTTTCACCTGACGTTCCACCTGAAATTATAGAAGAAGCACCCCCTGGATCAGAAGGGAACGTAAACGAATCTGCCGAGGCTACAGTGGAAACAACACCTATAGTGGTTGAGCCTGAGCAGAAAGTTGAAACGCCTGAAGTTCCACCCGACGTCCCACCTGAAATTATAGAAGAAGCACCCCCTGGATCAGAAGGGAACGTAAACGAATCTGCCGACGTTACAATGGAAACAACACCTATAGTGGTTGAGCCTGAGCAGAAAGCTGAAACGCCTGAAGTTCCACCCGACGTCCCACCTGAAATTATAGAAGAAGCACCCCCTGGATCAGAAGTGAACGTGAACGAATCTGCCGACGTTACAATGGAAACAACACCTATAGTGGTTGAGCCTGAGCAGAAAGTTGAAACGCCTGAAGTTCCACCAGACGTCCCACCTGAAATTATAGTAGAAGTAAT
>WRBZ01000087.1 GCA_009784305.1 Synergistaceae bacterium | reverse complement strand
TATGATATAGCGGTCGATGGCGGGTTTTTAAGGATAAAAAACACAGTAGCGGCAGAGGAACCTCTCATGGAAGGTATGCCGCCCCTTTCCTCAGTGCGTGAAAAACTGCTTGAAGCGGTGTTGGCGGCGCAAAGGAAGCACCCTATAGCAAAATATTTCAGATAATTCCGGAGATATATCGAGCAAGCTCTCCCGCCAGAAGGCCATTAGTTCCCTTATGTATGTCGCCGCCTGTTGCGTGAATTAAAGCGCCCAAGGTCGCGGCGTCAATTGGAGGCATTCCGGCTGCGAGAAAGGCGCCTATAACGCCGGACAGAACATCACCGGAACCCGGAATAGCCAGTTGAGGGCCGCCTTCAAGTATTGCCCTTTTCTCCGTACCGCCGCATATTAGAGTATGTGGTCCCTTCAGAAGAGCTACATCATATTTTTTCGCCAGTTCAATGCATGACAATAAGCGATTAGCGGAAATTTCAATGCTGTTCGTCCCGAGCAGATATGCAGCCTCGCCAGCGTGCGGTGTTATGATGCTGGTTCCCGGGTTTCTGTGAAATTTACCCTCTTTCTCCATATCGACTGCATGATACAGAGCGTCTGCGTCCAGAAGTAGTGGTTTCTCCCATTCGAGGCATAACTGCCAAGTAATTTTCCGCGCGTCGTCAGAACGCCCCAATCCAGGACCGCACACCAGCGCGTCACATTTTTGGAGCCAAGGAGAGATGCTTTTCCAAAAATTATCATAACCGATAGAGCCATCTTTTTCATTGGGCGATAGTGGTATAAATATCGCTTCCGGCAGTAGGGCTGCCGCGCTTGCCACTATGAAATCAGGCATTGCCAGGAAGACTAAACCGCACCCTGCTCTGAGCGCGCCCAATGCGGTCAAAATTGGCGCGCCTCTGAAAAAGTCACAACCTCCGACTATCATAAGAGCGCCGCGTTGTTTTTTGTGTACGTCCTTTGGAATTTTTGGCATGATGTTCTGAATGTCCGATTTGTCATATCCGGTTAGTTCGTTTGATGCAGGAAGCAATAATTCAGGCGAAGCCCCTATGTTGCATACTATGACCTCTCCGCTGTGAAGTGAACCGGGGGACACGGCAAGACCGATTTTTTGCGCCAGGAAAGTGAGCGTCAGCCCGGCTGTTATAACTGTCTCCGCGACTGTTCCAGTGTCAGAGTCGACGCCGCTCGGAACGTCGAGTGATACGACTCGCTCCGCGTTGCCGCAAAGCTCAATAAGTCTCTTGACCTCGCCTCTGGGGGCTCCATTGGATCCGGTTCCAAGCAGAGCATCCACGATCACATCGGATGAGCTTATGAGCGCTGATAATTCGCTATCCGTCATGCGTTTCGAGCATGATATATTGAGCCTCGATTTTTTAGCCGACGCAACCGCGAAAGCAGCGTCATTTTTGTATTCCTCGATTTCGACGACCGTGACAACGGAAGGGATACGACCCGCAAGAGCAAGATGCCTCGCCACGACAAAACCATCTCCGCCGTTATTGCCCGGTCCGCAGAGGATCAGGAAATTTAGCGCCTCAGGGTACTTTCGAAGCATGACTTCCGCTGCTCCACGTCCCGCGTTTTCCATCAAAACAACGCCTGGTATCCCAAGCTCGACCGAGGCTATTCTGTCCGCTTCCCTTACGTATGAACTTCCGTAATACCTTATCATTATAATACTAACTATTTGTGTTCCACTAAATAGCCGGTAACGGTCAGTAAATAGTTTTCCACATTTGGATGAGTTCCCCATGTTATTCTGGCTGGAGTACACATTCCATCCTGAAAGAAATATATTATCTCGGGCTTGAAAACCCATTCTTTCCCATCGGGTCTCCACCGCATATCAACGGCCTTCCAGGTTACTGCACCTTTTTCCCAAACTTCCTTTTTTTCGTCCTTTACTAAAACCTCAGAGACAAAAGCCCCTCTGTTTTCTTCATTATCAACGCGGAATCTTATGGAAGTCCCGCTTTTTGCTATCTCGCCGGCCTCTATGAACGCGCGCTGCAGGATCCTCTTGTTAGGCTCAATCCATGATACTCGCGATAAAACCAATACTGCAAGCAAACTCAATATTGCAGCGGTTACAATAAGCTCTATCATCGTAAACGCTCTGCGGCGTGAAAAACCAAAAAACGAACACCCATCTGCCCGGCATGATGTAATTTGCGAAACGCAATTTATGTTACGCAAAAACTTTTTCCAGGTGGGTATTAGTTTGTTTTGCAGTATTAGTAACGCCATGTTCAGTTATTATAGCTATTATCACAAATCATGATTTGTGATATCGTCTCCGCCGCCTTCCTCGCCATTCGGGCCGAAGCTTATTATATCGATCCCTCCCTTTTCGCCCGGGTTACGGTAAATGAAAGGGTTATCCCATGGATCCAACGGAACCTTTTTCATATATCCACCTTCAGTGTATTTTTTCGGCTGCGGGTGTGTCGTCGGTTTTGTCACAAGCGCCTCAAGGCCCTGTTCCGTGGTTGGATAGAATGAGTTATGCAAACGATAAAGATCAAGCGCGGATTCTATCTGTTTAATCTGCACTGCCGTGGCAGTACGTTTCGCTTCATCTGACTGTCCTATAATATTTGGAACGACAAGAGCTGCTAAAAGACCAAGTATAACGACAACGACCAGAATTTCAACAAGCGTAAATCCTTTTCTTTTATATCCTCTAATTTTTCTCAAAGAAATCCCCTCCTTTTACAATTTACAATTCACAATGAAAAAACTCGTTTTACGAGCGTACCTTTAGCCGCGAGCGCAGCGTTGCGGGAAGCAATACAGCGTCTTTGTCTTCTAATTGTGCATTGTCCTTATTTCACCAGCCCCGATAAGTCAAACACCGGCAGTAATATAGCTACAACAATAAATCCAACAGAAAAACCAAGAGTAAGGGTCATGACAGGCTCAATAAGCGTAGCCAACCTGTCCATTTGTGCTTCCGCAAGCTCCCAGTTGGTCTCTCCAACATTTGTTAAAGATGTCGTAAGGTCTCCTCCCATTTCTCCAACCCTGACAACGTAAACCACATCCTCTGTGAATCCAAGTTTCTCAAGCGCGCGGTCAAACCTGTGCCCTGCCTTGACTAAGTCCGAAGCCTCAAGCCAGCGCGCGGAGTCGGAATCCATGGACGAAGCCATTTTTAGCGCCTGTACAAGTGGAATTCCAGATTTAAGCAGAGTGGCAAGATGCGTCATTACCAAGGATAACGTCAGCCTTCTTCTGAGACCTTTCATAAAAGGAAAAGGAATTCTTTTCTTTCGCCACTTCATGATAAGTAACGTAAGGATTATTAATAATAAAACTGTGAGTCCCCAATTTCCCACAAAATCGGAAAGGAATATCAATATCCTTGTCGGGAGTGGAAGTGCCTGTCCGACTTCGTCGAACAGAGATGAAATCTTCGGTACAACATAAGAAAGCAGAAAAATGACGACGCCTGTCCCAATAATGACCATCGCTATCGGATAAGTCAGGGCTTTTTTTATCCTCTTAAACAGCTTATCCTCAAGTCTGAATTGGTCTGCCGCCTGCTCCAATACCTGAATTAGTGAACCGCTCTGCTCCCCTGACTCCACTATGCGCCATAGCGTTTCCTTAAAAGCTCCGCTCTCGGACAGGGCCGCATGAAACTTTTTCCCTCCCTCGATTCCTTCGAGGACTGAAGAATAAGCTGCGCCGACCCGTTTGTCTATACTTTGCTTGCCGAGCACTTTAAGAGAGTCGGCGAGCGGCAATCCTGAACGAAGGTATGCGGCAAGGCTTCTGCAGAACATGATGTGCCCCTCAAGTGATAACGGAACGACTTTTCTTGATTTTGCCCTTTCCGATGACTGAACAACATCAACAACAATTATCGCTTTTTCTGTAAGGCGATCTATAGCTTGAGCGGAGGAAGAAGCCTCAAGCACGCCTTTTTTTAATTTACCTTCAGCGTCGTACCCTGTATAGTTAAAATATGGCATTTATTAAATTAAACGACTGTAAGCTCCTTGGGAAATTTTGTCATTGCTTCACATCCGTCAGTTGTCACTACGACTATATCTTCAATACGGATGCCAAATTTCCCGGACAGGTAAATTCCCGGTTCCACGCTGAAAGCCATTCCTTCCTTTAGAATAGTTTGATGTGAAGAGGAAATATATGGATCCTCATGTATGGCAAGGCCTATTCCATGACCGGTACGATGGAAAAACTGAGGTCCGTATCCCGCTTTCTCAATAATATCCCGAACAACCTTATCGACTTCACAAGCCTTCACACCTGGACGGATTATGTTTATGCCGGCCTGCTGCGCTTCCCGCACGATTTCATATACCTTGCGCCTCTCCTCGTAGGGCTCTCCAATGAAAAGAGTGCGGGTAATGTCGGAGTGGTATCCATTGTAAGTGCATCCAACATCCATTATTAAGCTGTCTCCGGATTTGATCTCGCAGTCCATTTTTCTGTAGTGAGGAATAGCGGCATTCTCCGATTTGGCAATTATTCCCCATGGATCTGTGGCGGTTGGAGCATCCGCGCCGTGTTTTGCAAATGATTCAAAAAGATAACTCCGAACCTGTCCTTCGGTCATTCCTGGTTTTATATATTTTGAAACGTCATTCAGCGCCGCGTCTGTTATTTCGCCTGCCTTTTTCAGATAACTGATCTCAGTCGCGTCCTTAATGAGGCGCAGAGAAGAAAAAATATTTTCTCCATTTTCAAGCTGATATCCCCAGCGTTTTGAAAATTCAATAGCATCAATTGCTAATACGCTATTGTTGAAAGCTATTTTTCCGCCTTCAGGTACACCGAAGTCATCAAGCCCTTTTTTCACGGCGCTATAGAACCAGTCCGCATCCTTCCATAAATAAAAAGGAATATCTCCGCCGATAGCTTCCTCAAACTCATGTTTGTAAAGCTCCGGAACAAGTGCGAAGCCACTATTTCCGTCCTTTTCATCAGGAACTATGACAATGCCCTTAAACCTTTCGTCAGGTTTCATATAAAGATTTGCCAAATATAGCGTATCCATCGATACGCTAACAATAATATCATCCAGATTATTATTCCGCAGTAACGCGGAAACGTCTGCCATTCGTTTTTTGTTAATCATTGTATAACCTCTC
>WRBZ01000086.1 GCA_009784305.1 Synergistaceae bacterium | reverse complement strand
TTGTCGAAAATAGAGGCGGATTCTTTCCACGACGCATTGCTGAAGACATCCAAGGACGGTTACATAAATTATTTTGACGAACAAAGGTTTGGCGGAGGCGAGAGTACCAATAACGCGCATTTTTTTGCGGAGCTTCTTATAAAAAGGCAATACGAAAGAGCAGTAAAAATGCTGCTTTGTAATTGTCATCCCGAAGCTCCGGCATCCGTAAAAAAGAGAAAGATGAATATGGCCGATAAGTGGGGAAAATGGGACGTTTTAAATAGTATAGCGGTTGAAAAAAACGAGCGTCAGATTTGTGACTCTCTATCAATAGACTGCTCCGTCTCAGGATTATTAACAATTTTGAGGAATATTCCAAAAGAGGAATTCGGGATGTATTTATCCGCGTATCAAAGTTTCATATGGAATGAAGTCTGTTCAAAACTTATTCGTGAGACTCCGGAAATAAAAGAGATCCCCACCATAGCCCCCAATATTCTACCGGCGCCGGATAATATACATAAGGCAATACACTCCGCGCTGGCAAAAAGAGGTGTTCGCGTTTCAAAGCTTAAACTTGCAGAATTTAAAGAATGCGGATATTTTTCTTCCTTTATGCGCGCAGTGAAGGTGTATCCGGAAATTACTGAAATATTGAAATCTGAAGATGATTTATACGAGTCACGATGCAAGTTGGCAGCGAAATTTACTCTTCAGGCGGGCAGTTATGCCACAATGCTTCTGAAACATATATCATCATAAGGAGAACATTTCATGGAGTTTTTGTCGAGTATCCCGGCTGGCGGTACGCTTTTCAACGCGGCAGCTATAGTGGCTGGCGGCATCGTCGGCCTTATCGCTGGCCGTTTCATTCCAGAAAAAGCCTTTAAACTCGTCTTTCAGTGTCTGGGTCTTTTCAGTATTTATCTCGGCTTTTCAATGGCAGGCAAAACGCAAGGTGTGCTTGTCGTCATGTTCGCTTTATTGACGGGAGCCATAGCCGGAGTCATATTGGACATTGACGGGATATTGGCGCGATTCGGAGACAGCCTGAAGCGCCGGTTCGACAGAGGCGGGAAAACCGGGAGTTTTACTAAAGCTTTCGTAACGACGAGTATTCTCTTTTGTGTTGGCTCCTTGTCCGTTATAGGCGCTATAGAGGATGGCGTAAAGGGCGACCCGTCCCTTTTTTTGGTCAAAGGTTGCCTTGATGGGGCAGCAACTATTATTTTTACCGCATCCATGGGCATTGGCGCTATTTTTTCGGCGCTGCCGCTCCTGATCTACCAAGGATTGCTGACTTTTACCGCGAAATGGTTGAACGTGTTCATCACACCCTCTATGATGGACAACCTGTCCGGGCTCGGCGGGCTTATCATAATGGGGCTGGGGCTGAATCTGCTGGAAATATCCGATATTAAAATCAGCAATCTGCTGCCGGGTGTCATTTTCGTTCTGCTCTTTTCTGCTTTTATATAGGCTGAGCTTATTGAGTAATAAAATAATATACATAACTATTCAAAAATCACAATATATAGTATACTGAAAATCAGTTACATACTATATATTGTGTTTTTCAATATTTATTTGAAAAACTAAGGGAGTGTTCAGTAGTATGAGTCGAAGTTATGAGGAGCGTTTCAATACGTCTTTTGCTCCAAATTTTTTTGAGATCCCCGCAATCCCCCGCCTGTCGTCCAATGCCATGTGGCTGTTAGAACAGAGATATTTTGTTCCGAGGTATGACAAAAGCATTAAGCAGATACGTAAAGAGGCGTCTTTTGAGGAATTCGCACGCCGCGTGGGTAGGGTGGTCACAAGCGCGGAAACGATTTACCTTGAAGAAGGTAAAAATGAATCCATAAAATGGCTGAAAACCCTTGAAAAAAACATTACAGCAGATATATTGGACAGACGGTTTCTGTTCAATTCCCCGTGCCTTTTCAGCGCGGCGGCGGGACTTACCATAAAACCGGAATTTGCGAATATCATCTATAAACCTGTGGATGATATGACTTTTGCGGATTATCGGACGTTATATCAAAATAAAACCAAGAACCAACAGCTGTTTGCGTGTTTTGTACTGAGCATTCCGGATAGCATAGAAGGCATTTTCGAATCCGTAAAGGACGCAAGCATAATAAGCAAATTCGGAGGAGGAGTAGGCGGAAATTTCGGGCATTTGCGTGAACATGGCTCTGAAATCAGCGGAGGGACGGGCGGTAAAGCCTCAGGCCCGGTATCCTTCATGGAAACATGGAATACGATGGGGGCTGTAGTCGTTCAGGGAGGTAAGAGAAGGGCTGCTTTGATGGGAATGCTGTTCGATAATCACCCGGATATCTTCAGATTCATAGACTCAAAGACGGAAGACGGAAAACTTTCATACTTCAATATATCGGTGGCGATATCGGACGCTCTCATGGAGGCCGCAAAAAACGACGGGGATTTTTCACTCTTATCGAGGCCGGGTGGCAAAGCGCTAAATATTATAAAAGCAAGGGATCTGATGGATAAAATCTGCGAAAACGCTTGGAAACGAGGCGACCCGGGTATTTTTTTCATTGACCGCGCGCAGCAGGACAATATTTTAAAAATGTCCGATGATTGGATCATAGAATCTACAAACCCATGCGGTGAACAACCTTTGCCCAATTATACAAGCTGCAATTTAGGCTCTATCAATGTAGAGGCGTTTGCGCAGGGTGATAAATATGACTGGCAAAAATATGAAGATCAGGTATACCGTTCAATTTACTATTTGGATCTCGTCATAGACGCCTGTTCCTATCCGCTGAAAAAAATCGGGGAACGCACGCGCTTGATTCGCCCTGTGGGGTTAGGTATCATGGGGTTGGCGGACGCTGCGATAATGCAAAAATTTTCTTATGGTGATAAAGAATTCAACTTATTCTGCGAACGGCTCGGAGAAGTTATGGCGACAAGCGCGCTTTGCGCTACGGTGGAAATTGTCGACACATTTAAGAAAGAGCCGTTTTCCGAATATGGGCTCGTAAAAGAACTGTTTACGAAATTCAAATCGGAGGTTGAGACTTCAAGCGGGCTTTTCAATGACGGTGTCCTGTTCAGCGATGAATGGTTCAAGCGTTTATCCAGCGAAGAGTACGACAGACTGATAGAAAAAATGAGAATGTCGGACACCATACCTTATACTTTGGTGAACACCTTGGCGGCGTTCCAGAAGAATTACTCCGCGTTCACGTTTGCCAGCGTTAAAAAGATGTTGAAAAGCCTTGTTTACGGAGAAATACGCAATAGCAGGAGGCTTTCCATCGCGCCTACCGGTTCTATTTCCATGCTGCTCGACTCAAGTTCCGGGATCGAACCCAATTTTGCGTGGACATGGACAAGACATATAGCTAAGATTGACGGAACAGGTACGGAACAACTTGAATTCTGGCATAAGCTTTTTCCGAAAGAACTCAGGGAAGAATTCAAAACAAACAACAAAATCTCCGACAGCGTTTTTAAGACCGCCTATGATATAACGACAGCGCAGCATGTGGGAGTGACCGGAATATTCGCGCGCCTGGTCGATTCTGGCATAAGTAAAACAGTCAACCTTCCGAACTCCGCCACTAAGGAGGATGTGAAAAAAACTTACGAATCATGCTATCAATTACGTTGTAAAGGAATAACGATTTACCGTGACGGCTCGCGTTCATATCAGCCGATCGAAATCAAAAAAGCCGAAGAGCAGCCTCTCGTGCGCGCGGCAGGGAGAGTAAAAGAGCGCCCCGGTCTTATTGTTTTCGGAAAAACTATTAAGGACAGCACACCTTGGGGAAGCCTATACGTTACATTGAATTTTGACGGGAACGAGCCCTTCGAGATATTCATTTCCATTGGAAAGAGCGGCTCAGAACTGAAAGCGATGACCGAAGCGCTTTCAAGGGTAATATCTATTGGCCTACGCTCGGGTTGTAAACTTGAAGATATCGTGGACACGCTTAAGGGGCTTTCTGGTAAAGAATACTGGATGCTTGGCATGGATGAGGAGCGCGTTGCAAGGTCACTCCCGGACGCTATAGCTGTGATGATGGATAAGCTCCTTGAAAGAGGCGAAGTTATAAGAACAACGGTTCATGACAAAGGGGTCGTCTGCCCGGAATGTAAATCTCCGATGGAAATGATATCGGGCTGCGCTTATTGCTTCAACTGCGGGTACAGCCCGTGTAAATAAAGCGCTATAAATGAAGAGGAGGGGAAAAAATGAAAATACTTAGAATTACTGTTGTAGTTTTCTTGTTTTCTTTTATTTTTGCTCCGATTTCTCATGCTGCCGGCAAGCGCGAGTTGACCTTACAAGGCGGAGAAAAACTGACTATCAATAAAGTATTTGTTAAAGAAGGGGCAAAGATGCCTCCACCGGATTCCGTTTCAATCGTTGCGATACAGGGGATATGGAACAGGCTTTCGAATGCGGCTGGATTTGACGCCTTTATAATGTACGACCCGAAAGAAGAAGTCAACGCGTATATAACACAGGTCGATAAGGATAGTTTCTTATTGGTTTTACAGCTTGGATTGCTGAAGGTTTTGAAAACTGAGGATGAAATTGCGGGCGTATTGGGCCATGAAATTGGACATGGAGTGAAAAGGCACGGCGAAAAAAGACAAGGCAATGCTGTAGGAGTTATGATAGGCGCCAACATACTGAGTTCTGTTCTGGGCGGGAGCGTTTTTGGGGATTTAGCTGTAGGTATAGGAGCTAACCTTGCTGCAAAAGGATATAGCAGGGAGAACGAAGTTGAAGCTGACGATTTTGGCGTGGAATATTCCGCAAAGGCAGGGTTCAGCCCATGGGGGCTTTATGATTCAATAGAAAGAATGGCTAAGGCAGGCCTTATAACGCCTCCAAGCGGGTTCAACTCGCACCCCCCTACGGAACGCAGGATGACCCGCCTAAAAAATGAGGCTGAAAAATGGGAAAAATATATGGCCAATTCCAGAACTGCTGGAGATACTGGAAGGAAAAGCTCCAATGCAGCGCAGGCAGTGAAAGAGATCAATGCTCCAGATAAAGACTCCGCCATCAATAAATCCGATAAAGCTGATGTTATTGCTTCATATCCATTAACCCCGGGAGATAAGAATCTCTTGACAATATTACATAACCGCGCAATGGCTCTTTATAATTCCGGAAAATATAAAGAAGCGCTGCCTGTTTTTATTCGTGGCGTAGACTCATATGAAGGTAATTACCTTGC
>WRBZ01000085.1 GCA_009784305.1 Synergistaceae bacterium | reverse complement strand
AGCCCTTAAGAGAGGAAGAGGGCAGGGTAAGAGATGTCAACTCATGGACTGTTACTTCATTGCTCAGACAAAAAGGCTATACTGCTCGACAATTTGGTATCGTAAAAGATGATAAAGAGCTTTTGAACAGTAAAGTCAATGAAATGCTGAAAACATGCGATGTTGCTATTTTAAGCGGAGGGTCATCCGTAAGTATGCGCGACCATACTGCCGACATATTGTCCATGATGTCCGAGCCAGGTATTATCGTTCATGGGATCAGGCTTTCTCCGGGAAAACCAACAATAATAGCGGGCGATAAATCGAACAGCCGTCTTGCGATAGGCCTTCCCGGGCATCCTCTCTCATGCCTTGCCGTAATGAATACTGTTGTTATTCCAATACTTTCGGCGCTGCTACACGGCGTACCGCGAGAGCCATTCCGAAAACTAAAACTTCCCATGGAATATGATGTTTTTGGTCATACCGGCATTGAAGAACTTATCCCTTTCAGGTTTAGCGAGGAGAGTAAAGTAATACCCTTGCCGTCAAAATCCGGCTATGTCGCAGCTCTTCGCGATTCTTCAGGGTTTATAAGATTGGGGGAAAACGTTGAAACCCTCAGGAAAGGCGAAGAAGCGGAGGTATTGTTATGGTGAAAGAACATATTACGCTTACTGAAGCTTGGGAAATACTAAGAAGCTATGTACCGCATGAGCCTTGTGTTGAATCTGTTCAGGTTGCCCAATCTTTTGGAAGAATTCTGAGTTCCGATGTTATAGCAGACCGTAACATCCCGCATTTCAACGCTTCGGCTGTAGACGGATATGCCATTCTTTCAAAGCACACTGCCGGAGCTACTCCCGCCACCCCGGTCACATTATCGAATGGTTTTCAATGGGTCAATACCGGAATGCCGGTAAATTCTGATTATGACAGCGTGTTAATGGTCGAAGATTCTTCAATAATAAATAATGAGCTTATTATTACAAAAAGCCTCACAGCCGGAGAAAACGTCCGCCCGATAGGTGAAGATGTATCGATTGGGCAGGTGGCGGCAAAAATGGGCGATGAAGTAAGCCCTTCACTTGCAGCGCTTTTTATTGCGCTTGGGTTTTCCCATGTGCCCGTTTACCGTTTACCAAGGACAGTTTACATTCCTACCGGTGATGAGATAATTACAGCTTCCGAATGGCTGTCATATGAAGAAGCCCCATACGGCAAGACGGCCGAAAGCAACTCAGCCATGATAACCGGATATTTCAAGAATTGGGGATTTCCTATCGATTGTGTTGACACTGTTGCCGATGACCCGAAACAGATATGCAATGCCCTTGAGAGTGTTCATGATAAATATGATTTGGCGCTCATAGGAGCCGGATCCGCAAAGGGAGAAAAAGACTATACTTCCTGCGTGTTAAAGGAGTATGGGGAAATTTTCTTTCATTGGCTTTTGATGAAACCGGCGCGTCCTACTATGTTTGGAAGGTATAAAGATTGCTGCGTCGTGAACCTTCCCGGATTTCCGATGTCGAGCGCTGCAGCACTCTGGTCCGTAGCTTATCCGCTACTTAAGATTCTGCATACGGGGGGCTTTGATGAAGATTCAGTATTGAGCGAAGCCTTATGTTCATACGGCGAAGCTTTACCAATGCCTCTTATTATGGCTCACTCCTCTCCGGCGGGTAAAACCGAATGGGTAAGGTTGAAGGCAGTTGAATTGGATGGCGTAAAGACGGTTTATCCGTTATCGTCGGGCTCCAGCACTATGTGGGCTATTGCTGAGGCGGACGGCGTCGCGGTTTTGCCCGAATCGCGTATAGAATGTCAGAAGGGCTCTGAAATCAACGTTTATTTTACGCGCAATATAGAATGGAAAAAAAGAATTCTGTTTCAGGGCTCGAATGACCCCGCGTTTGAAAGGCTCGGAAGCTTCGTGAAAAAGTATGGGGGAGAACTTGTGACGCGTTCCGTCGGAAGCCTTGGAGGACTGGCTGCCCTTTCAAGGGGGGAGGCTCACTTGGCTTCCTGTCATTTGCTCGATGGAAAAAGCGGCAAATATAACGATAGTTATATTGAGAAAATGCGCGGGGAAGAAAAATGGGAAAGAATACTGCTCTTCTGGAGGGAACAGGGAATAATCGTGATAAAAGGAAACCCGCAGAATATAAAGGGTGTTGAAGATTTTGCCCGCGATGACGTATCCATAATCAATCGTCAGCCGGGAGCGGGAACGAGGGTGCTGCTTGATTACATGCTTGAGGAGAGTAAAATTCGGCCAGATGAGGTGAAAGGTTATTACTGCCAGAGCATAACTCATTTCGACGCGGCAAACCGCGTTGCAGCAGGGCTTGCGAGCGCAACGATTGCCATTCGAGTTGCCGCAAGCTCTGAATTGACCTTCATACCGATAACGGTTGAACCGTATGAGCTCATTATCCCCGAAAAATATCTCGATCACAAGGGAATAAGAGCGCTTATGAGAGCTATAGAGGATAGTGAATGGCGCGCTCAGGTCGAAAAAATGGGCGGTTACAGATGGGAGAAATAAGTTTTCAGAAACACTTAATTGACAGGTATGGACGAAGCGTAGATTACGCAAGGATTTCATTGACTGACAGGTGTAATTACCGCTGCATATACTGTATGCCGGAAAAGGGCGTCGAATGGGTTCCGCACTCGCAGATAATAAGTTATGAAGAGATATTGTTCTTAGTTGCCCGGATGTTCGATATAGGTATACGAAAAGTACGCTTTACCGGAGGAGAGCCTTTTGTCCGTAAAGGATTGACTTCGTTTCTGCGCGAAGTAAACGAAAGAATCCCCGATATGAAAATAGCGTTGACCACAAATGGCGCTTTACTTGCAAAGTATGCTGGAGAAATACAAAATATGAAGCTTGCGGGGATAAATATAAGCCTCGATACACTCGACGAAGGGAAATTCTCGGAGATAACCCGCGGCGGAGAACTGAGCGAAGTTCTTAAAGGGATAGAAGCAGTTAAAGATTTTGGAATCCCGATAAAATTGAACGCAGTCTTAATGAAAGGATTTAACGACTTGGAAATACCGGATATGCTGAATTATGCCTCAAATAAAGGACTTTTATTAAGGCTCATAGAGTTTATGCCTCTTGACAATGAAGTATGGGCAAAGGATCGCTTTATATCCTCCCTGGAGGTCATCGACAGAATATCAAAGCTTGACAGCTGGGCTCCGGTCATTCTTAACAACGAACCTTCACTGCCTATGGGACCCGCGAAATATTTTAAAAATTCCACAACGGGGCAATGTATAGGAATAATCAGCGCGGTCACATCGCACTATTGTGAGAACTGCAACAGGTTGAGGATAAACTCTTCCGGGATGTTGCGTCCTTGCCTTTTCAGTAATTACAATCTTGACCTGAGACCTGTTTTGATTTCAAAGGATTCGGAAGAATTGTTCAGAATTTTTTCATCCGCGTTGGATATGAAACCTGAGATTGGCGTAAAGCAAGGTAAAGATGAACAAAGACATATGGTGCAGATAGGCGGATGAAATGCAGGGATTAGGGATTAGAAAAGACAAAACAATCGTCACCGAATAACACTAATAAAAACGAATGAAGACAAAAAGCATTATTACTTATTCGTGTAAATTCGTGTAGTTTATTGACAATCTTTTAAAGACAATTTTTTTGTGTTTTGTGCTTTATGTGATAAAATATCAAATTTTTTATACAAGCGTTGCAGAAATGATTATTAAAAGCTATAATTTATTTTACGCAGAAATGGAGAGCAACTTAGCAAAAGTAGCTCTTTTTTTTCACTAAGAGCTCTCTATATTTGTATGAAATATTAAATCATATTTTGAAAGGAAGTGCGTGTAGTGTTAGCAAAGTCAAAAGCGGCAAAGTTTTTTTTAGTGATGGTATTCATTCTTGCAATTTGCGGAGCATCGTTTGCAGCAGAGAAAATCATCAAGATCGGTACTATCTTCCCACTTACGGGGCCTGCGGCAGTTTCAGGACAAAACTGCGTAGCGGCGGTTGAGACAGCAGTCGAATTCATCAATAACAAGTATGACTGGGAAGGATTCCCCCTTGCCCAACAGGAAGGAATTCTCGGCGGATACAAAATCGTACTCGTGAAAGCGGATCATCAAGGTAAGCCGGATATCGCGAAGGCGGAAGCAGAACGTCTCTACGAGCAGGAGGGCGTCTTTGCTATCATCGGGTGTTACAACAGTTCGTCAAGTAAGCCGGCCAGCGCGGTCGCCGAACGCCTCAAGAAGATTTTCATGTGCGGCGCGTCCAGTTCAGCAGAGTTGACGGAGCGCGGATTCAATTACTTCTTCCGGACTGCTGCAACGGATGCCATCGAATCGGAAGAATTCGCCGAATATGTTATCCATCTTAACGAACACAACAACGCAGGACTCAAGAAGCTTGGACTAATTTATGAGAACTCGGAATTCGGGAAACATGCGGCGGATGAGGCCAAGAAAGTTGCGCCAAAGATGGGGGTCACTGTTGTAGCGGACATCCCGTTCACGGTTGGCGCTACGAACATGAACAGCGAGATTCAGAGGCTCAAAGCCAGCGAAGCCGACGTTGTCTTCGGCGCGGCGCTTGGCGGAGACTATTCCCTTATGGTGCGCACTATGAAGCAGGCTAATTGGGCGCCTAAAGCTTTTATCAACTACTGCACCGGTTATCAAAACCCCGCGATCAACAAAGAGCTTGGACCTGATAGCAGTTATTTCATGGGCGGTATGGGCTACTCCCCTGAAATCGCCGAGGTCTACATGAGAGCAGCTCTTCCGGCTCAGGAAATATATCGCAAAAAAACCGGATTCCCGCTTGACTCCGACTCCATACAGGAGACCGTTTGCCTGCATATCCTCGCACAGGCCATCGAGAAGGCCGGAGAATTGGATACGGAGAAAGTTGTGCAGATCCTGCGCACTGAAACGTTCGACTCTCCTCTTTCTTTGAGCGGCAAGGTCGCTTTCTCTCCCGGCGGCCAGAACAACAAGGCTTTCACTGTCATAACCCAGCTCGTCGATCAGAAATATAAAACTGTATTCCCTGAAAGCTATGCGGATTCCGAAGTGATATTCCCATTCCCAGCATGGGACTCAGAGATAAGGTAACAAATTTTCGCGTAGAATATATGACTGAAATGGAATTTGCGGGCATTTTTGCCCCACGTAAAAAAACCGCGCTCCCTGAGGGAGCGCGGGATATCTTTCTTGTTGGGAGGAAGCCGTGACGTATTT
>WRBZ01000084.1 GCA_009784305.1 Synergistaceae bacterium | reverse complement strand
TCATGTGCCTGATTTTCCACTTGATACACAAGGGGATGATTTGACAGAAGCAATTGAAATGGCACGGGATGCTATTGGCGTAATGGGCATTGATATGGAAGACGATAAAATATCGCTTCCGAAACCTTCTAATCCTAAAAATGTAGCATGTGAAGCAGGCGAATTTGTTTCAATGGTTGATATTGACTTTACAGAATACCGTAGGGCAAATGAGCGAAGAACCGTACGCCGTAATGTGTCGCTTCCGTCTTGGCTAAACGTAGAAGCAGAAAAGGCAGGGATTAATGTTTCTGCAATCCTTCAAACAGCTTTAAAACGTGAACTTCAAATTGTAGACCGTTAGATTCAGATGATAAATTAACTGCCATACTATTCTGTTAGTTTTCCTACGTCAAAAGAGGGCATGAGAAATGGCGAATGTACATTTAAAGAAACACGTTCTACAAGTGGTTGATAAGCAATTGCGTACAAACGACCCGCCTGTTGCACGAGCTACTTATGAGCGTTTACAGTTAGATTAAGGTTTTTATGTCGTAGTCGGTGATAGCGGAATACCTTGAAAATAATATGGTTGACCGATTGTGTCCGACTCCTACATTACAGAATATCGATGTAATATGAAAATGTTTCAAAGAGGCGGAAAATGAGCAGAGCGTTTGTTTCAGAAAATGACTCGTGGGAATATTGTCCAAAGGCCGGTGAGAGATGCATGCTGGCAGAGACACATAGTGAATGCACAAGTGCCGACTGTCCACATGCTTCAAAACCCATACTCTCTAATGATGATGGCAGACAAGATCCGGAAAAGCGGGATAAATTTGTTAAGGTCAATCGTGAAACAAAAGCGACTATTCCTTAAATAAGCAATATCTACACGCCAATCATTGATTAAATTTCAATCGCTTATCTTCAATGTGTGATATTTTTTCATCAGCCGCACCCGATGCCGTTGAAATGTGGAAGGCGACATCTTCAATTGTTGCGCTGCGGCGCGGACAGAACCATATTTTTCATAGTACTGACTTAAAAACGCATATTCCATTCGCTCAAGAAGTTCCGCAATACTTGCATCTTCAGGCATTTCTACGCCTTTTTGCTGCCACATTGAATCCAGAGGAAGGTCCTTCCTTGTTACCGTATCTTCATCGCTCAAAATTACAGCCTGTTCAATAACATTTTTTAACTGCCGCACGTTACCTGCCCATGGATTTTCCAGCAACGTAAAACCGGCGTCGTGAGACAATACTTTACGAAAATTATATTTTTTGTTGTAATATTCTAAAAAATGCTGCGCTAATGGAATTATATCATTTTTACGCTCCCGAAGCGGAGGAATTATTATCGGGAGTACATTCAGGCGATAATACAGGTCTTCACGGAATTGTCTTTCATGAATACGAGTTAGAAGGTCGCGATTTGTCGCGGCAATAATGCGAACACTAATTTGGATGGGCTGTGTGCCTCCTATACGCAAAAATGACTGATTCTGAAGCACATGTAACAATTTAGTCTGCATTTTTAATGAAAGCTCGCCTATTTCGTCTAATAACAACGTTCCGCCGTCTGCGGTTTCCAGCAAGCCGCGCCTTAACTTGTTACCGGCTCCGGTAAATGCGCGTGCTTCGTGCCCAAAAAGTTCGCTTTCAAATAAAGATTCCGTAATCGCGCCACAGTTAATAGAAGCGAAGCGGTTTTGAGCACGGTTGCTGTGTTGATGTATGAAATGGGCTATCTCATCCTTTCCAACTCCGGTTTCTCCGGATATTAGTACCGTTGAATCAACTTTTGCTATCCTGCTTGCCAGAGCAAGTACTCGCAGCATTGATATATCTTCAGCGATGATTTTCCCTTTACCGGGCAGTTTTGATTTGATAAATTCCAGTTCAGTCCGATATTTAGCGTTTAAATTTTCAGCTTCGTTCAGTTTTGTTAATAAATTACTGATTTCATTCAAATCTCGGTCATTACAGATGTAGAATTCGATTTCTCCGTTATCATCGAAAACCGGATTGCATGATACGTGGGCAGCCCGCCCGGTTCGTGGAAATTTCTGAATAATCGTGTGTGGTTTTTTTGTCTTTGCTACTATTGCGCCGCAGGATTCTGAAATCAGTTCTGCCTTGACAAGATCGGCTACAGGGATACCGACAACTTCTTCACGGTTTAATCCGGTAAGTACTTCATACGCTTTGTTAATCCGCAAAGTCACAAGGTTCCGATCGGAAATTTGTATAGCGTCCGTGGCGTTTTCAAGCAGAGTGTCCGCCACATAATACTCATACTCAAGCTTTTTGATCTTCTCTTTCAATGTCTGAATAGTGGATTGCTGTCCCATAATTGCTCCTTACTTCCTTAGACTGTTCTGATGAATCAAATGCAATTTACTTGATTATATCAGATACCTTTTAATAAGCAAGCTGCAAAAGCGGCACAGCAGAATTTACATTTGTACCGAATACGGCACAAAATGCAAGGCGGATGAAGCAATATGAGTAAAAAATTGCATAAACAGTTGGCATGCATATTGCGTATTACTAAAGCAACTACTATAAAGGGAGGTGATTGGATGAATTGGAAAGAAATTTATCAAAGTAAGCTAACTACAGCAGAAATGGCGGTAAAGAACATTCCGGACGAAAGCAGGATTGTACTATCTCATGCTATGGGAGAGCCGTACCATTTAGTTAAGGCAATGACTGATAATTACAGGCAATATCGAAATGTAGAAATTGTACATTGGGTAAACTTCGGCGAATGCGCTTATACGAAGCCAGAAATGGCAGGGCATATAAGATTAAATGCTTTGTTTGCAGGACCGAATTCGCGCGCAGCTGTTGAGAGTGGTATGGCTGACTTCACGCCAGCGTTCTTCGGTATGACTCCCGAGTGGTTTACAGACGGCACTTTGGTACCGGATGTTGCAATGCTTGGCGTAAGCCCACCTGATAAGCATGGCTATGTCAGCACTGGCGTTTCGGTATGCGCGACGAAACCGGCAGCACTGGCAGCGAAAATTGTAATCGCGCAAGTTAACGATCAAATGCCGCGCACGCTTGGAGATTCTTTTTTACATGTATCACAACTGACACATATTGTTGAGCATTCAGAGCCGTTAAAAGAATTGCATTCTGCGGAAATCGGCGAATTGGAGAAAAAAATAGGTGAAAGTTGTGCTGGTCTCGTTGAAGACGGCGCCACCTTACAGTTGGGAATCGGAAGCCTGCCGGATGCGGTGCTTGCAAATTTAGGTGACAAAAAAGACTTAGGTATTCATTCGGAGATGTTTTCTGACGGAGTCGTAAATTTAGTAGAAAAAGGCGTAATAACAGGGGCGCGTAAAACGATTAACAACGGAAAAATCACAGTGGGGTTCCTTATGGGTACACGAAAACTGTATGATTTTGTTGACGACAACCCCATGGTGCAAATGCTTCCGATCAATTATGTTAACGACCCGTGCGTTATTATGCAAAACTACAAAATGACATCCATAAATTCTTGCTTGCAGGTGGATTTTACAGGGCAAGTTAATTCGGAATCAATCGGCATCCGTCAGTACAGCGGAATGGGCGGCCAATTGGATTATGTACGCGGCGCATCAATGTGCAAAGACGGAAAAGCGATTCTGGCGATGCCATCCACCGCTGCAAAAGGCACACTTTCAAGGATTGTTCCTATTCTTGATCCGGGCGCGACCGTAACGACTACCCGCACCGACGTTCAGTATATCGTGACTGAATACGGTATCGCCAACCTGAGAGGGCGTACATTAGCGCAGAGAGCAAAGGCGTTGATCGATATCGCGCATCCTGATTTCAGAGCGGAACTGACAGATATATACGAAAAACGCTTTGGAAGGAGAGGTGATTTTTAATTATGCGGGCAGTTGAACAATTAAATGGACATACGTTGGAAAATGTTTTCCTGAGCGTAGAAAACCATATCGGTTTTATTACCCTGCACAATCCCCCGGTCAACGCCGTCAGTGGAACCGTTCAAAGAGAAATACTGCTCATTTGTGAACACATCAACCACAACGACGACATCTGGGTCTGTATAATGCATTCAGATATTAAAACATTTTGTGTCGGCGTTGATATCAATCGTTTTTATCAGAGCATAGTGGATAAAGATGTAACAAATACGCAGGAAGTGTTTTATGACGGAGCGCAGGCATTATACGAACTGCATGTCCCGTTGATATGCGCCGTACATGGCCACTGTCTGGGCGGCGGTCTTTGTTATCCTGCAGGTTCGGATATTACCATAGCCGTAAAGGATACATTGTTCGGCGCTCCCGAAGCAAAACTATCCGTTGTAGGCGGATCAGGTCATTTAAGCCGAATTTTACCGCCTCAAATTCAAAGAAACATGAGTTATTGCGGAAATTTTATAACAGCCGAAGAATTGCACGACAAATATGGAGGCGTTACAATGTTGGTTGATACATTTGAAGAACTGATGCCTGCAGCAACCGCGAAAGCGGAAGAGTTGTGTAAGCGCGGCCCGTTGCTTTTACGCTATTTGAAAGCTTGTATGAATGAACAGGAAGATTTTCAGATGCACAGAAAAAATAACATGGAAATAACATATACTCGTTATATGGCCAGACATGAGGATTTTAAAGAAGGTGTCAGCGCTTTTCTGGATAAGCGTGAACCGCAATTTAATGGTAAATAGTTTTAAGGAGGATAAAAAATGGCAAATTATTCGATTTGGCTCAGCGAAAATTCAACATGCTATGAATACAGCTGCGACGCAGTCTTTTCCGGGTATTGGAAAAACGGACAAAAAATGATTTTGCCGCAGAGCATTGTGATTGTTAAAGGCGAGGGAAAAAACATACTGATCGATACGGGTATGGATCCGAATGATGAAGTAAATGTCAGTGTCTGTGAAAAGTACAGCTTTATAAACCTGCGTTCTCCTGAATACATGCTGAAAAAAGTTGGCCTGAAACCGGAGGATATCGACGCTGTTATTTTGACCCACGCGCATTTTGATCATATGGGAGCAATCCCCTGTTATCCGAATGCTCATTTCTACATCCAAAAAAAGGAATTGGAATCGTGGTTAACATTGTGTTCATTACCGAAACAATTTTCAAATCTATACGCAGTAACGCCGGTAAAATTTATTGCACAGCTGATAGAAAAAATGGGAGACCATAGGGTAACTTTATTGGACGGCGACGTTGACAATTTATTTCCGGGCATTCATATCAGGACGGCTTTCAACAGTCATACGGCAGGATCGCAGTATGC
>WRBZ01000083.1 GCA_009784305.1 Synergistaceae bacterium | reverse complement strand
TATCGTTTTTGTCCCGCCATCGAAAATATCTTCAAGAGGGAGCGACAGGCTGACTTCCTGATCACGCGATCTTTGACGCGAAGTGAAAGTTGTCTCACTTTCCCTTTCGCTGAATCCTCCCATATTAAACGAACCAAAAATCATTTTAAAGAAATCACTGAATCCGCCGCCAAAATCCCTAACGCTGCCGCCACGC
This sequence comes from Synergistaceae bacterium, assembly GCA_009784305.1. Classification (GTDB taxonomy): domain Bacteria; phylum Synergistota; class Synergistia; order Synergistales; family Aminobacteriaceae; genus WRNQ01. The sequence goes on along the minus strand of WRBZ01000083.1, from coordinate 5,133 downwards.
ATATCCTGCCATCCGGGAGGCGGGGCGTATTCCTGGCCTTGTGCCCAATCTTCGCCAATGGTATCGTATTTTTGACGCTTATCCGGGTCTTTCAGCACTTCATAAGCTTCATTGACATCTTTAAATTTTTGTTCGGCTCCTGCTTCTTTATTTACATCAGGGTGATATTTTTTCGCGAGCTTACGATGTGCCTTGCGGATCTGCTCGGAAGTTGCATTATGCTCGATGCCGAGAATCTTATAGTAATCCTTATATGATACTCCCATTATATTTTCACCTGCTTTAATTAACTGATACTAAGCATTTCCGCACTCGTTTTTCCAATTGTTCAATATTTCAACAGCATGGCGCAATGCCGGTTCCACAGCTTCAAAGCAACTGCGTGAGCCTCGTTCGCTTCCCGGCAATGCTATTATCAAGGAATTACCCCTTGTCACTGCTATGCCGCGGGTAAGTATCCCATTTGGGGTTTGTGACAGTGACTTTACCCTCATACATTCGCCTATTCCCGGCACGATTCTGTCGCCAACGTGGATCAACGCTTCAGGGGTCACATCCCTGGAAGACAGTCCGGTTCCTCCAGTCGTAAGTATCAATTCCAGATTATCTTTATCCGCCCATTCTATAAGCTGTGCGGCAATCTTTTCCTTTTCATCGGGAACTATAGCTCTTCTTTTTACGAGAGCGCCCCAATTCGCCAGTAATTCCGCGAGCGCTTCACCTGATGTATCTACGCGCTCTCCGGCATATCCTTTGTCGCTTATGGTAAGGACTCCGGATGAGATTTGCATGTTGTTTTCATGGCGGCAATGTTTGTTATTCTGTTCAACATCTTTTTTTGAATCTATTGCCGCATAATCGCCACTTTTGCCGCCGCTTTTACGCAGCAGTCTTATACCTTCGATTATTATGCCCTTATCCATGCTCTTACACATATCGTATATGGTCAGGCAGGAGACAGAGGCGCCTGTAAGAGCCTCCATCTCAACTCCTGTAACTTCAGATGCCTTGACTGTGCAATTAACCCGTACGCTATTGGAGTTTTCATCAAAGCTGCATGTTACTTTTGCATGGTCGAGCCTAATCGAATGGCAGAGCGGGATGATATCCCAAGTGCGTTTTGCCGCCATTATGCCTGCAACTTCGGCTATTCTGAATACATCGCCTTTGCTTACGCTTTTTGTCCTTATAGCATTGCAGATTTCAGGCGTGAGGCGCACTATGCCTTCCGCCTCCGCTTCCCGGAATGTTGTTTCTTTCGAACTCACATCGACCATTACCGGTCGTCCGGAGTCATCAAGGTGCGTGCTTTTCATAATTAAAACAGTCCTGTGATTTTCCCGTTCTCATCCACATCGATTGTCAGCGCGGCGGGTTTCTTCGGTAACCCGGGCATCGTCATTATTGCGCCCGTTATCGCTACCAGGAACCCCGCGCCAGCGGAAAGCCTCACTTCGCGTACCGTTATCTTAAATCCGCCGGGCCTTCCGATTTTTGCCATATCGTCGGATAACGAATACTGAGTTTTTGCCATGCAGATATACAAATTATCCTTGCCGAGTTCTTTTATAAGCGCAAGGTCTTTTTCCGCCTGATCGGTGAAAACAGCTCCATCCGCACCGTAAATTTTTGTCGCAATGGCGGTTATTTTTTCCTTCGGCGACATATCAAGATCGTATATAAAGTTCAATTCAGAAGGTTTTGAACACGCCTCTATGACTTTCTTCGCCATATCGAGTCCGCCTTCCCCGCCTTTTGCCCAGATTTCTGAAAGGGATACAGCGGCGCCTTTTTCGTTGCATTTACTCTCGACAAGCGCAAGTTCCGCCTCCGTGTCGGTTGGGAATTTGTTTATGGCGACCACGACCGGTAAACCGAATTTGCCCATGTTTTCAATGTGTTTTTCGAGGTTTGCCATACCAGCTTCAAGAGCTTTGAGGTCTTCCACGCCGAGTTCGGTTTTACTGCGCCCCCCGTGCATTTTAAGCGCACGCACTGTCGCCACAATGACTACTGCGTCAGGTTTCATCCCCGCGCTTCGGCATTTTATATCGATAAATTTTTCCGCTCCGAGATCTGCCCCGAACCCTGCTTCGGTGACGGTGTATTCCGCGAGTTTCAATCCAAGTTTAGTTGCCTGTACGCTGTTGCATCCATGAGCGATATTAGCGAACGGCCCCCCGTGGATGAATGCCGGTACTCCTTCAAGCGTTTGAACAAGATTGGGCTTTATGGCGTCCTTCAGCAGCGCCGCCATTGATCCTGCCGCTCCTATGTCCCCGACCGTGACGGGCTTCCCTTCGTAGGTATATCCGAGCACTATTCTTGCTAAACGTTCTTTGAGGTCCATGAGGTCATCGGCGAGGCAAAGGATCGCCATTACTTCGGACGCGACGGTAATATCAAAGCCGCTCTCGCGCGGGATACCTTCAGTTTTGCCGCCGAGTCCTATTATTACTTTTCTCAGGGCTCTTTCATTGAGGTCCAGTACTCGTCTGAACACTATCCTTCTCGGGTCTATATTAAGTTCGTTGCCCTGTTGAATGTGATTGTCGAGCATTGCCGCGCATAAGTTATGCGCGGTCGTTATCGCGTGAAAATCTCCTGTAAAGTGAAGGTTTATATCTTCCATAGGAACTACCTGAGAGTAACCTCCTCCTGCGGCTCCGCCCTTTACACCGAAGCTTGGTCCAAGTGATGGCTCGCGCAGGGCAACTACAGTTTTTTTGCCGAGTTTATGTAAAGCTTGAGCAAGACCGACACTTGTCGTTGTTTTTCCTTCTCCGGCCGGTGTTGGAGTTATTGCGGTAACAAGGATAAGCTTTCCATTAGGTTTATCATTTAGCCTTACCATGACGGATGGGGATATTTTAGCCTTGTATTTCCCATATAATTCAATTTCATCCTCACTAATGTCGAGTTTACCAGCTATTTGCGCTATCGGTTCCATTTTCGCCGCTTGTGCTATTTCGATATCACTTGGGAATGACATGTTTTTTCCTCCTATAGAAGTTAAAATTAAATTTTTTCCGATACTGTCTTTTTTATTTTCTCCGAAAGCCTTTCTCCTTCGTTGGTTATTTCAGTGATCCAATTTTGTTTTTGTTTTACGTATTCGGTATCTTTTATTGACGGCAGATTTATTCTTACATTCAGCAGAGATCCCTGAAGCCCTGCCCAAGCTTCCAAAGCTCCCACGGCTACATCGCTTATAGCGTTTGAGTTGCACTTATCAACTATTTCATCAGCAATTTCCAAAACTTCAAGGCACTTAACTGCAATGTTTTCAGGGGAGGAAACAGCCCCTTTTAGCGCTTCCTGAATTGCCGACCTTCTGATTTCCTTTTCCTCATCCGTTGCCTTTTGCATAGCGTAAGCCGCCATTACGGAAACAAACGCTTCCGTGTCTTTTTGAATCGCGTTGAGCAGGTCTTTTGCTAAAGAATCAGCTTTTTTAAGGGAAGATTTGATTAAAGTCTCGTGTTCTTCATAGCCGTTTTTACCTATTGTAAGGCGGCATACCATAGCAACCAAGCCAGCGCCGGCTGCTCCGGAAAGCGCCGCTGTGCTTCCGCCGCCCGGAGCTGGCGAAGATGAAGAAAGCACATCAATAAACTCCCTGACAGTAGTTTCCGTGAGTATCAATTAAAATCCCTCCTTGCCTGACAGTCATTTGTGTATTAGTAAATTCTATCATAGAAAGAGCTTTGTATTTTATAAATAAAAAACTTATCGAAGTTGCTTTACCGCTGGAAGCGATAAATGCTAAACTACAGTGGAAATGAAAGGTGCTCTTTTCATTATTAGCCATATATGCAGCGTATGCAGGTTAATGTATGATTATGATATGAACTATCATTAAGAAGCGGAGGAAAAAATGTGAATGTTCTTTGGATTCGCTATGGAGCGTTTGGGGATGTTTTACAAGCTGTAGCCCGCGCAAGGATTTTTAAGCGAAAATTTCCCGAAGCTGAATTAACGATATTATCCCGGCCGGAGTATAAAAAAATTATAGCTGCCCAGGATGTATTTAAAGAATACATATTCTGGGACAGTAAAAGGGACCCTCTTGGTTATTTCAAGGCCGTTAAGGATATAAGAAACAGAAAATTTGATATGCTGGTATCCATTCACAACGTTGGCTCATCAGCGCTCGTTTCCATTGCTTCCGGCATACCGGAGCGTTATGGAATAAGTTCAACGCTTCAATTTTGCTATCATAAGAACGTTTGGGAATGGTTCAAGGAAGTTGGCATAGATATAAATATAAGAGATGTCCCCATGATCCAAACCGATGATAAATCGATGAGATTTGCCGGAGAATTACTTGCAGACCTGCCTGATAAAAAAGTATTTTGCATAATTGGAGCAAGTAAGCCGCAAAAACTTTGGAGTATGGACTATTGGGCGAAATTCATGGAACAATTGGCTGCGGAAGGGTGGGGGCTGGTCATAAACGGACATGGGAGAGAAGAGGAAGTAAACGCGGAGTTTCTAATAAAAGAACTAAACTATAAAAACATCTTGAACCTCGTCAATAAAATCGACTTTCTGGAAATGGCAGCCGTGGTTAAAAATTGTACTGTTGCGGTAGGCCCCGACACAGGCCCGCTGCATTTGGCCGCTCTGTGCGGAACGCCCACTCTCGGGCTTTTCGGATGTACCCCAAGCCAAAAGATCGGGTTCACTATGCCTTGGTTCAGGGAAGTAACTTGTACGTGCCCAAGAATAGGCTGCTGGAATTATAAATGCCCGCTGGGGGATAAATGTATGTCAACGCTGACGCCTGAAATGGCTCTTGAAGGGCTGCGGCAGTTGAGAATTGAGAATTAAAAAACAAAGACCATTACGGGTAGGGGTGGCATACGCCCCGCTCTGTGGTTGAATCTGTTATCAAGGAGTGTTTTTAAAATGAGAAAACCAGCCGTTCTTGCACTAATAGTCGTAATAGCAGCGTTTTCCTTTGCCGCTTGGTTAATCGGCAACAGTACCTTCGAAGTCCAGCCGGCCTGCGCCGCTGAGCCCGGCGTTGAATCACTTATGAAGCGCGGATGGTTGTTTTTGGAGGATGAAGAATGGAAACAGGCGGATGAATACTTTGACAGGGTGTTGGATATAGACCCGGAACACGCG
>WRBZ01000082.1 GCA_009784305.1 Synergistaceae bacterium | reverse complement strand
TCATTGCTGTAGTGGATGGCGTACAGGCTTCCAGGTTCAAGTCCTTCTTCTGCAAGTTCCTTGTACGTGAAGACAGCTTGATACGTTCCGGGCTCTTCACCATCGAACACCTGAGCGAGGACAGCGATGGGTTCATTCGCCTCTTCGCCGTAGAAGAAGAACGTCAGCCACATTCCGTCGTGCAGACATGCGTCTTTCATGGTAACTGTGACGTCTCCGTTCGTCATGTCCTGTATGGCGCTCTCCACAGTTGCTCCCGCATCCGTCAAACTTGAGAAATTGCCGTTCAAGTTGAGGTATGGAGGCGCAAAGGTATCTTCCGGCTTGTTGTTTTCGTCTTCATATAGAGAAACACGCTCAAGAGCGGAAGTAGGGATGGCCGTATAGTCGTAGGTCTTGACCAGGTCTAAGTTGAAGTTTTCCGGAGCATAGCGTAGATTTCCTCCAACGGCGTCATCGAAGTGCGCCCAGAAAAGGAGTCCGCAGTTGGATCGCGGTTCGAGCTGGAAAGCAGCGTATTTTGCAAACGGCTGAGCAGTCGGAATAACGTAATGTCCCGCAGGAGCGACCAGATGCTCGGGGCGGGCTGCAAGCCAGTCACCGCCTCCATTTTCCGGTGCATATGCAGCGGCAGGTATTTGGGTTGTGAGCACATTCGCTACCCCTGACCAATTTGGATGGCTCGGACCCCATCCAACCCCACCATCGTTGGCTATTATTTCAGCCCTCGTTCTGGGCACTTTCGTTGTATAACGGGTTATGTAGGCGGTTGTGTTTTTGGTTATTCCCCAATTCTCACTGCCTCCCGGACCGTAGAACTTTTGGGTCGTGTCATGTGGAAGCACGATGTCCTCTTTAAGTTTGTAAACCTCAACCCCTTGCCTCATTAACACATTGGCGGCAGTAACAGCCCTTGGGTCCATGATGTAGAAAGCCCCCATTTTTACCGGATATTGGGACAGATTGCCGAGTTCGAGTATTGGCCACCATGTGCGGTCAATCCACTTGTTCACCGCGTTGTAGGTTGTTCCATTATATTGATAGCTTTCCACCTTGCAAAGTCCAATGCCGTATCCCATGTCATGATCTGTCATTATTGGTTTTCTGAAAGGGGAGCCTTCGTTTCCGCCGTTTGAAGCGGTCGGCCTATAGTCGACGGCGCCCTGATATATCGTGGTGAGGTGTTCAGGGCTATTGTTGTTGAGATTGCGATACGTCTCGTCCTTTCCTCTGATAAAAGCTAATATGTCATCCTTCTGTTTTACAGCATGCCCTATCCCGCTGATTGCAGCAGCGTAGAGGCAATGAGATTTGAGGAAAGAGTGGTGGTTTCCGTTGATCTCCGAAAGAACAGCAATCCTGTTCTTGGAAGGCGGCAAGGTTGCAGTTGAGCGCACGGAGTCGCTGCCGGCGTTGGGCAGCTTTGTGATTGATCTTATATTATTTGCATTAGTACCAGTACCCACATCTGCCGTGTATTCAGGGTATCTGGATAGCGGCACCCAGCCTACCTCTAAGCTGCTGTCCATATAGGGTATTGATTCAATGGTAAGGGACGAATTTCTGCTTGGGTTATAGGTACTATTGTTCCCAATAGAAGATTCGGAAAGGGAGATAGGTAGATTCCCTGCCGTATTTCCTGGAGAATAATCTTCAATGAGCTTTTTCATATAGTTCTTGTAGAAATTCGTTTCAGAATCTGCATACTTTCCTAACCCTTCTCCATACATGCTCTCCGCGAATAATAAGTTAAATTTTGTGGTATCCGGGTCGTTATTCCCCCATTGACCACTGGTGAAACTGACGATATGACGGTTTTTAAAGCTTGCGTCGTGGTGATCAAGCACAATATGCGGGTCCCACGTGCGATAAACTTTGAGAGCGGCTCTGATTTCTGGATTGTGTGCTGAGCTCCAGCATCGATTGGGATCTTCACCGGTACCGAATGCGCGCGTCCATGCGTTCTTGCCATCAGGGTTAGCTGTAGGGGTGACCAGTAACACCACGTCTTTCAGAAGCTCATCGTGTTTTCCCTGAGCTGCTTCACGCAGGAATTTAAGCGAAGCTTCCGTGGGATCTCCCTCGTCCCCGTGAATAGCGCACTGCCAGCGAACTATGATGCGGTCGCCAACATCTTTAGGATTTTTGGGCGCCTTAGGGATACCCACTACCAGGAGGGGTATTGGCACGCCACGAGCGCTGTAACCCATGGTCTCATAACGAATTCGGCCGCCGCTGTTGTTAGCGACTATTTTAACGAAAGGCAGGACTTCTCCCTCCGCAGGGTAACCGGCAAGCAGAGTCGTTTGCAATTGAGTTGTTGTAGTTGCATTCCCCGGAACTCTATTCATTCTGGTATAAACAGAACGATGCTCGAAAGTCGAGCCACCCGCATAGGCTCCCAGAGTTGGATTCTGAACACGCTCATAATCGGTCATATTCTCGATCCACCGTTCCCAGGTACTCTTCAGGTTATCCAGCGGATCTGCAGCGCATGCGCCCGAAACTGCGAATACCAATAACAACAATGCTAAAAAACACTTCTTCATTAGTTACATACCTCCATCAAAATTTGATTTTCATGCAAAACACAATAAAAAAATGACTCAAACCTCATTCATTTTGCGCTAAGAACACCTCCTTAATTATTTTAGTTTAATCGGGATCGGATTGACAGCGCCGGTACGTCCGTTGTATCCGAGCGCGTACGCGCTCGGGCCATCCGGCCCGGCAAACGCTGCGGACGCTTTGATTGTTATAGTTTCTTTAGTTCTTTTGCCCACGAATCCTTTAATGATACGGTAAGATTAAATACCGGACTTGCCTCTGTCATATCCTTATCTGCGCAGAAATACCCGTGCCGAAGGAACTGAAATCTATCCAGGGGCTTCGCGGTCGCAAGAGATGGCTCTACAAGTGCGTTTTCCAGTACGACGAGGGATTCTGGGTTTAAATAGTCCTTATAGTCCTTGCCCTCTTCCATATCGTTCATGTTACGGAGTGTGAAAAGATTGCCGTATAGGTTGACTTTTGCCGGGATGGCGTCGCCGCCCCATACCCAATGCAACGTGCCCTTGACTTTGCGCCCGTCAGCCGTATTTGCGCTCCGGCTCTCCATGTCGACCGTGCAGTGCAGCTCGATGATATTCCCATCCGAATCCTTCACGAGATCAGTACAGGAAATTATATAAGCATGCTTCAGGCGCACTTCTCTGCCTGGCGCAAGGCGGAAAAACCCCTTGACCGGTTCTTCCATGAAGTCACCACGGTCGATGTAAATCTCGCGCCCCATCTTGATCGTCCGCGTTCCCGCATTTTCATCCTCGGGATTGTTATCCGCAGATAGTTCATCGACAAAATTTTCCGGCCAATTAGTGAGTACCACTTTCAACGGGTGCAGCACTGCCATCATGCGAATGGCGGTTTTATTCAACTCTTCGCGTAAAAAATGCTGTAAAAATTCAATGTCTACCATACTATCAGTTTTCGAGACGCCGATCTCCCGGCAAAAACGTCTAATCGACGCCGGAGTATAACCGCGTCTTCTAAAACCGCAGATCGTCGGCATACGAGGATCGTCCCAGCCGGAAACGATCTTAGACGTCACAAGTTCAAGCAGTTTTCGCTTGCTCATTACCGTGTAAGTCAGATTCAGGCGCGCAAACTCGTACTGGTGCGGCACATGCGGGACAGAAACGTTTTCGATGAACCAGTCATACAGTGGCCTGTGATCCTGGAATTCCAACGTGCAGATAGAATGTGTAACGCCTTCAATCGCGTCCTCGTAGCCATGCGCATAGTCATACATCGGGTAGATGCACCATTTATTGCCCGTCCGGTAATGATCCCGTTTCAGAATCCGGTATAGAACCGGATCACGCAGGTTAATATTGCCACTCTTCATGTCAATCTTTGCGCGTAGAACTCTTGACCCTTCATCAAATTCTCCTTTTGCCATCCGTTCAAACAAATCGAGGTTTTCCTCAGCAGAGCGATTGCGATATGGCGATTCCACTCCAGGTTGCGTCAGCGTACCGCGGTTGGCGCGTATTTCCTCGGAACTCTGGTCGTCTACATACGCTTTTTCGGCTTTGATGAGGTCGATTGCCCACGCGTAAAACTGATCGAAATAGTCGGAGGCATGACATAGGTTTGCCCATTTAAAGCCAAGCCATTTGACGTCATTCATTATTGATTCGACATATTCCGTTTCTTCTTTGGTCGGGTTTGTATCGTCAAATCGTAGATTACAGTTGCCGCCAAAATGCTCTGCCAGACCGAAGTTAAGGCAAATTGACTTGGCGTGCCCTATGTGAAGATAGCCGTTCGGCTCCGGAGGGAAACGCGTAATGGGGGATTTTATGACTCCGTTTTCTATATCGTTTGTTATTATCTCTTCAATAAAATTGGAATTCGCGTTCTCTGAGTCAGTCATTTCTGTTTCCTCCTGTGTCAATTCTTTTCTTTGTTTTGTCGGTTTGTATATAAAAATGTCCTTATGTTTATAAGGAGTTCCACTGCTAAAACAAATTATACATCAAACCCTTAATAAGTTTAATCGCTTTCAGTTCTGTAAAACGAAACTATTCTTTCGATCCCCTGAAAATCTTTGCGTATATAATCCAATTCCAGCTCACTGAATGAATTATTTTTAAAAAAATCCGCCTGACCTTCTCCTATCTCGAACAACAATCTTCCACCGGGGCGGAGTTTGGTGGGAGCGTATCGAACGAGCATCCTGTAAAAATCAAGCCCGTCAGCCCCTCCGTCAAGGGCAGTAACAGGCTCGTATCGGACTTCCGGCATAAGCCCTGATAGTTTACCGGCCTCCACATATGGGGGATTGCTGACTATCAGGTCAGTTTGACTTAACGGTATGTCATCGGGAGTTCTGGAATGCCATAAAATACAGCGGTTAATAACCCCGAGGCGTTTTAAGTTTTCAAATGCTCTAACAAGTGAAATAGGGCTTACTTCCGCAGCCACACCGCATATTGCCGGCCGTTCGCAGAGTAAAGAAGCTGCGATGCATCCGCTGCCTGTCCCCCAGTCCAAAAAAGAATCAAAATCATTTTCAAGCGCTGCTTCAACCAGCAGCTCAGTTTCGGGGCGCGGGATCAACACTCCTTCTCCTATGGAATACTCCTTCCCCCAGAGCCATGCCTTACCCAATATGTATTGAAGAGGCTCCCTTTTCATTCTCCTTTCGACTGATTCGAAAATTTTCGTACAATTCAGTGTTTCGACATTTTTTTCAGGGTGTGCGGCAATTTCAGTTTCTGACAAACCCGACAACTCCAGTAATAGTATTTTCGCCTCATATTCCGCG
>WRBZ01000081.1 GCA_009784305.1 Synergistaceae bacterium | reverse complement strand
TTGTCAAACATTAATGTGCCGTAATATTTCAAAACGTCATCCGATGCTAATTCATAAAGCACCATACCTGAAGGGGTCACAAAAATCAAGTCTTTATCGCCGGATGTTTTTCTTTCGATGAAGGCGCCTGAAATAAACGAAAATTTATAATTTCTTTCCCCTCTCAGGAATGAAAGCTCATCTTTTCCCCATCTGTCAGCTATCTGTCCTATTACTTTTTCCGGGATGTGCTGGCTTTCCGGTATTATATCGGCAGAAGCCAGTATAAGAAATCTCTCTCTTTCCGTTGGGATGCGAAGTGTATCCCGGTCTTCAGGCTTCATTCTGAGAGCTTCTTCCGCTTTTATGCTTATCCTCACAGCGTCAGATGATCCTCTTAACTCTTTCAGCGATAATAGGGCTTCATACCCGTAACGCCCCAAATTGAAACGCATATAACGGAAATCGAAATCAAAAGGTTTTATAGCGCCAGCCTTGAGGCGCGCGACCTGGTTGTTGGCGGTAAGCCTTCGGGTATCCAGTACGGGAGTATTCATCAAAGTGATGAGCACGCAAAAAAACAGTATTACAATTAGATTTACATTTCCTATCGTCTTAGGCCATTTTCTTGCAATTATCATTATCGCGTAACCTGTTCCCCAAATACCTATGATGGCAAGTATCACGGCAGCTTCTATGCGGTCTACGCTCCATCCGTACTGCCTGATCCTCAAGCTCAGCGAATATATGCAGAGGGCGGAGTAAAAAGGCAGTGTCAGTAATCCGGCTTTTGCCGCTACATTTATGGATGTGGCAAACGGGACCCTGCTGCCGTCAAGCCAGGCGGCATTTGCGAGGCATATCAGGGATAATTGGAGCAGAAGCATCAGCGTGCTTGCCTGACCCGTATCCAATAATGGTTTTAGACCGGAAAAAGGCAGAAAACAAATGAACAATATAGAGACTACGGCAAAAGGAGGCAGCAGCCAAGCTAAGATAGACAATATCCATCTGCCTACCGAGTCTATACCCGGACGTTTAAGCCCAAGAGTTATGGATACGGCAACTATGAAACTAGTTAATATGTAGAATACCAGGGGATCGAATATATATACCGAAAGAGCTTTAAACCCCGTTATTTCAAATAACCCGGCGGAAATATGCAATAAAAGCCAAAAAAGACCCGTGGCAACGGCAGCCTGAAAGAGCAGGAACACATTGCGGCAGAACTGAAAAAATATTTCGGAATATGGAATATGCCAACTCCAACTGGCTATCCTGCACTGAAAATAAGGCAGAATAAAAAATACAGCTATACATACAGCCGCAAAATTTGTGTTCGATACAGGCGCGGGAATTATGACATCTGACGCGGGCATCACGGACCAAAGCCAGTAAAGCCTGAATATAACCAGGACTATAAGCAGTCCTCCGATAAAACGTACGAGCCTTCTGCCCCAATGATCCTGAGAAAGCCAAAGAGCTGTCGGTACTATAATTATTATTGAAAGCGGAATTGAAGAGTAAACATTCTGACCCGTGGTTAAAGCCACAGATTGCTCCCGTACAAAATCCCTCAAAAACGGGACGACTGTCTGCCCGCTAAAGTTGGTCCATATCAGCAAGCCTTGCAGAAGAGCGGTTAAGCTTACCCAGAAGTACCTTTTTTTATCCGTGTTATACATTTATTTAACATAAGTATAGGTTATGCCTTCGAATCTGCTTGGGTGTGTGCGCGTTTCGAAAAAAGCCTCTTTTTCCTTGAATATTATCTTGTTGAGCCTCAACGGCAAAGTAACTGTTTTTAAGTCTAAAATCGGCTGTATCTGGTCAAGCGCCATATTTGTTATGTATTCGGGGACATCAAGCCTGTTCAGCCTCAAGGTTGTATCCTCAAGCCACACTTCCTGGCCGCCGACTATGCGTAATTTGCTCTCTATCTCGATCAGGATTTCGAAAGTAAAAAGGAGTGTAACGCTGTATATTCCGCTGCCGCTTATACCATTCGGTGAAATTCTAAGCTTCAAGTTGCGCCAGCTATCGTCACCATCGCCAATGACGCGATGCTGAAGGTCGGCGTTTACGTCATCTTCCAGAAGGCGGCAGGTTGCGTAAGCTTCCAAAGAGGAAACGCAATCAACGTCACCGGACTCCCATTCTTCCGGGCTGTTGAATTGAGCGTCGATCAACTGAAATGTCAGCCTGTCGATCCTGACGCCGCTTACATTACAGCCGACTATATCCATGTAGATATTTCTAAAAAGCGCGTTCCCATCAGGTTCTTCCTCTATTATGAGTTCTGCCGATTCAGGGTCGAACTTTTCAATATAAAACTTGAACAATCTTGAAGTAACACTCGTGGGTTCAACTTTGCCTTTGTATGAGAAATCTGCAGAAAATACAGGTATGGCAAATAGCAGACTTAACGCGGCAACAAAAACAATCCTCAAAATTTTCAACAAAACACTCACTCCCTTTGCATATAATTTTACAATATATGCAATTAATAAAAAAGAGCGGCACAACATGAATTTAAATTTAACGCACCGGATAAATTTTTTCGATCCTCCAGAACACGAGCAGGGCAACGACGGTATTTATAACAAGTTTCGGAAAAAAAGACGAAGCGTTATAAATAAATGAATATAGGAATACGTTGGTTCCTTCCGGAGCGTAAGACGCGAAAAACACAACGCCGGAAGCCAGATAACAGCAAAAACACGTAATCCCCGCTATAATCGTTCCTGGAATCAAATATTTTCTCCATATCCCGGCAAACCCCAGCAGACAGGAAGCAAGCGGATAGTCCAAAATTGCCTGCACCGGATGAACGACGTATCCGCGAAACATCAAATCAAGAAACCCGATCAAAGCTCCAACTACTATTCCCCATTTCCATCCGTGCCTGTAAGCAAATATAAACAAGGGCACAAGCTCCAAATTGATCGAACCGCCCTGCGGCATACGAAACAGAGTCAGATAGCCGAGCACAACGGAGAGCGCAGTGCACAGCGCTCCTTCAACTATTACCGCAACACGCGTAGAATTGTTCAAAATATATTCCCCTTTCAAAAATCATAATTGATTTCGGGGAGCATGGAATGGGAATTGGGACAGGATTGGCTAAACGTGAAATTACACCTTTCCTACGCCGGTATTATCCGGTTCAGGTTCCATGGGTCGAGAAAACTCTCCTCTCAGCCATACTGCGGCTCCCCCGATGTATTTTCAATCATGACAGGATTTTCATATATTGTCAAGAAGAATTTGCTTTTTATGATTGACATAAACAAACGGTACGGTTATACTATCCTTCGTGTTGCGGCGAGGGCGGATAGTTCAGCGGAAGAACACCTGCCTTACACGCAGGGGGTCACAGGTTCGAACCCTGTTTCGCCCACCAGACTCACATAAATGCACTTCGATCCATATGCGGGGTCGTAGCTCAGATTGGTTAGAGTGTCGGCCTGTCACGCCGAAGGTCGCGGGTTCAAGTCCCGTCGGCCCCGCCATTTTAATTTAAGTGTTTTATGAGTTTGCCTTCGCGGCGGGATAGCTCAGTTGGTAGAGCAGCGGACTGAAAATCCGCGTGTCCCCAGTTCAATTCTGGGTCCCGCCACCACCTATATTATCAATAATATGAAAATCAGTTGTAGAGACAAGGTATACCTTGTCTCTATATTTTAAATTTTAATTATCATGACTAACGAAGGAGACTCCATTATGACAGACCACCCCAGTAACATACCGGAAGAGATGATTTCCGAAGACGAAATAGTGCGGCAGCGCAAAGATAAACTTATGCGCCTCAGGGAGGAAGAAAATTATGATCCGTATGTCCATGAAAAATGGGACAGAAAACATACATTGCAATATATCAAGGACGAGTACTCTTATCTTGAGCCTGAACAATTCTCGGAAACCCCGGTGATCACCGCAGGACGCGTAATGGCGCTCCGTAAGCATGGAAAAGCAATGTTCGCGAATATAGCTGACGAAACGGAAACGCTTCAGCTTTACCTTCAGCTTAACGAAATGGGAGAGGATGCTTATAATTTCGCGAAGAAATGGGTCGATTCCGGTGACTGGATCGGAATAACCGGAAAACCGTGCCGCACAAAAACCGGGGAATTGACAATTTTTATCAAAGAATGTTGCCTGCTTTCAAAAGCCCTGAGACCGCTTCCTGAAAAGTGGCACGGATTAACCGATATGGAAATACGCTACCGCAAGCGCTATACGGATATGATAGCCAATCCGGAGGTGAGGGAAGTTTTTCGCAAACGCGCAAAGATAATAACGTCCATTCGCAAAACATTGGACGATCATGGCACGCTTGAAGTGGAAACCCCAACTTTGTCGCTCATTGCCGGAGGGGCTAATGCCAGGCCTTTCAAGACCTACCATAACACGCTCGCAATGAGCATGTACCTTCGTATAGCGACGGAGCTTTACCTGAAGCGCCTTATTGTAGGAATGCTCGGGCGGGTTTATGAGATAGGCAAGAACTTCCGCAATGAGGGCATTGATACGATGCACAACCCTGAATTCACTCTCCTTGAAGTTTACTGGGCATTTGCGGATTACGAAGACATAATGAGACTCACGGAGGAACTTATACGCAACGCTGCGAGCGCAGTCGGAAGCCGTCAGGTCGTGTGGAACGGAATAGCGCTCGATTTCGATAAACCGTTTAGTCGCGTATCGATGCTCGACGCGGTTAAAAATGAGACCGGGATCGATTTCACGGCGGTAGATGATGAAAAGGCGAGAAAATATGCCAAAGAAAAGCATATTGAGATAAAAGGGAACGAGTCGCGTTTCGCAGTATTGAACCTTATGTTCGAGGAGTTCTGCGAGCCAAAACTTCTTGAGCCAACGTTCGTGACGGGGCATCCGGTTGAAATCTCCCCTTTTGCGAAGCGCGATCCTGAGAATCCCGACTATACACACAGATTCGAGCTTTTCATATGCGGCAAGGAAGTGGCGAACGCTTTCAGCGAGTTAAACGACCCTATTGACCAGCGTTGGCGTTTTGAGGAGCAGCTCAAGAAAAAAGAAGCGGGGGACGAGGAAGCTCACGACTTTGATGAGGATTTCATAAACGCGATAGAGAGCGGAATGCCTCCAACAGGCGGGCTCGGCGTTGGAATAGACCGTCTGACAATGTTCCTCACCGACTCGCGTTCAATAAGAGATGTCATTCCCTTCCCGGCAATGAAGCCGAAAAGCTGAAAGGACAATTCACAATTCACAATTAAAAACTTTCGGGCGGCAATCTGCCGCCCGTTCTTAAATTCGAAACTCCTGGGATGTCGTCCCTTACTGGTAATACAGTTCGTATTCCTGCGGCGTGGGCGCGTTGTAAACATATGCCGCTTCCCCACGCTTGATC
>WRBZ01000080.1 GCA_009784305.1 Synergistaceae bacterium | reverse complement strand
TCCCTTGCTCCTGACTCTTCGAGAAGCTCGCGGGCCCCTTCAAGCTCATTCGTTACGCATCTGACGAAAATTTTGTCCTGCTGCATCAAATTCCCCTTTCGGCATCCACTCTCGAAGTTCGCTTAATAATTGAAACGATAATCCATACGAGCGATATTACTGCGCATACTATGAGGATTCTTTCCGATGCTATCATCCCGCTTGTATTAACTTCAACGCGATACTGATCTATCAATATCCTCGATATTGAATAAAGGCCGAGTCCGATTGGAGTAGTCGTTCCATATTTGAATATTGTTCCGGTTCTTGAGTTGTAGTTTTCTACCATAAGGACTATTGAAAGGATTATCGCGGCGGAGAAAGAATAATAAAGCTGAGTAGGGTGTCCGGGTACTCCCGCGCAGCAGCCGTTCAAAAAACATCCCCATCTGCCGATAGCCATTGTTAGAAGCACAGCGGGCGACACTGCCTCCGAAAGCCTCCAGAAAGAGATTTTTTTAACTCTGCACATAATAAATGCAATTATCATGGCTGATATTATGGCGCCGACTTCTGATACCCCGCCGCGGTTAATATCAAGAATAAACGCGGGGTTATCGTAATACATCCGCCAGTTTGTAAAATATTCAAAACAGCGTGATCCGAGTATCATTCCGATAAGCGCGTAGGATATAACGGAAGACGACTCTTTTACCGGCAGGCCGCTTTTGTCGGTGCGCTTGTTTGTCCAAAGCATCGCTGATATGAGGGCGATGCCCCAGAAAACATAATAAGTTTGAATTTCTATATTCCCGATTTTGAAAAGTACAGGAAGCATAATATCAATGTACAATTCACAATTCACAAGTTAGGTGGTGAATTGTGAATTGTATTTCACCTGCGCAATCTCCGCCTCGGGCGCGTTCTCACTTCATCATGCTTCACCCTGGGCATTATTACAACTTTTCTATCAGGAGATTCTCCTATTGATTCTGTGACCACGTCAGGATTGTCCTGTAGAGTCAAATGAATTATCCTTCTTTCCCAACTGATCATTGATTCGAGCCTTACCGGAATTCCTCGTTCCGCCGCTTTTTTCGCCGCTGAAATGGCAACGTGCTGCAGGTTTGCCGTTCTGCGCTCACGGTATCCGTCGCTGTCAAGCCTTATCCTCGGAACATCTTTTGTTTCCCTTACGCACAGATTCAGGAGGTATTCAATAGCCTTAAGTGTATCTCCGTATCTTCCCACAACGATTGCCGCGTCCTCCCCATCCAACGATATGAAACTACCGGATATTTGAGGAGATACGTTTAAATCCATTTTCTTAATAAGTTCATCAATAAACATTTTACTTTCATTCATCAACTTTAATTTTTCTTCATCTAAAACATCTGAATCCGCCGACTCTTTCTGCTTTGATTTTTCTTCGTCTTCAATATCTGAATCCACCGATTTTTTCCGCTTTGATTTTTCTTTATCATCGTTATCCGAATTTGCAGGTTTTTTACGCTTAACGTCATGACTTTCTTTTTCCACTTTTTTTGAGGGCTCAACAGGATTTGGATTCACCGTTATTTCAAGCTGCATTTTTTTCCCGAAAAGTCCCAAAAAGCTTTTTCCTTCGGATATTATATTGGCTTGAAGGCAGGACTCCGGCACTTCAAGTTCTGACGCGACCCTGCGAATGGCGTCCTCTACCGATGAAGCTTCAAGCTTAATTTTTTTTATACTTGTATTCATCAGCGGTTCCCCATTGGTTTATCTTTGTAAAGCGTTGGTTTTTCGTCCATTTCTTTCTTGGTTTGCTTGGATGTGTGTAACTGCTGCACAACTGAAAGTAATGAAGTCGTTCCCCAGTAAAGCAGCACTCCTCCCGGAAAACTAAGGCATATCCATGTAAGAAATATCGGCATTATTATGTTCATCATCGCCATTTGAGGGTTTCCGCTTGAGGTAAGCTTTTGCTGATACCATGTAAGAAACGCAATCACGACAAGCAGTATCGAGTTAGCGATATAAAGATTGAAATTGAGTAATCCTTCCGGATTATTTAACATAGCGTATCCGACATTCGTTATTCCAAGGTTTGTCGGGGCTACAGCCTTGAGTATGGCAAGATTTCTTATTACTTCTTCCGTAAGCCCCGCAGTAGTAGCATTACATGCCTCAATGATCGTAGAATATACTGATCCTCCTAAATCGATACCAAGAAAAGAAGCTGAAAAACCTTCCTCTGAAACAAGTGTATTTAACACCTGAAATAGTAAAATGAAAATTGGAATCTGAACCAACAATGGAAGGCAGCCCGCGACCGGGCTTACTTTATTCTCTTTGTACAACAGCATTGTTTCTCTGCTTAATGATTCTTTATCATTCTTGTATTTTTCCTGAAGCACTTTCAATTGCGGCGACAACCGCTGCATTTTTTGCATGCTGTCCATCTGTTTTTTGTTTAATGGATGAGTGATAAGTCGAATTAACATTGTAAACAAGATTATCGCAACTCCCCAGGAACCTGTATATAAATACAGAATTTCAAGGAGCCTTGCCACCCAGCTACTGATCATTTCCCACAAAAAAATCACCTTCTTTTAGATTATAGGAGAGCGAATTTGCATCTCTTACAGCTCTTCCTTATTAACTATGTTATCAAGGAATAGGATCGTAACCGCCTTTACCCCATGGCGCGCAGCGTAATAATCGAGTTATTGTAAGATACGACCCCTTTATAAAACCATACTTTGTGTAAGCTTCAACGGCATATTCCGAACAGCTTGGAATAAAACGGCAGTTATGACCCAACATTGGAGATATAAACCTTTTGTAGCATTGAATCAAAAAAATTGCGAACTTTGCGAACATATTCAGAAACTGGTTTGCTGCCATTCTTTCGCTGCTAATCCATGTTTTTTAAGAATTTTAGCTGAATCCAGATATACATCCGCTGCGCTTGCGTTAATATTTACAGCGGGATTCTTCAAAGTTGCCACGATACTCATCCCGGGCGCCACAAATGGCATGAGGCGGCGAAAAGCTTCACGCAGGATCCTTTTTCCCCGGTTTCTTTCACACGAGTTACACTGCTTTTTCCCGACCGCAAATCCAATTCGTGAATGTCGAACATTCGAACAATTTTCTTCAGCTCCGGGTTTTTCCTTCAAACACAATAAATGCACCAGCTCTCCTTGGATACGAAAGCCAGTGCGAAAAACCTGATTGAATTCCCAAGCTTTTTTCAGGCGAATTGTTTTGGGTAACGGGTATTTTTTCATTAAAATGCTTCAGAAACTAATTTTTGCATTGGGGAAGAATCATTTCCCCTAATTAATGAATATAATTAAGAGATACGCTACACATTGATGAGGTTTTTACGCCCTTTTCTGCGTCTGTTGCGCAGAATACGGCGTCCTGTTGGTGAACTTGAGCGGGCAAGGAATCCTATTTTCCTTTTGCGTGGTATGCTGTGTGGTTGAAATGTTCCCTTTTTCATAAAACTTACTCCTCCTGTATTTGTTAATTATGACTATCAAATTTTATAATTCAAGCTTCGCAGAAAATATTCTGTCTTTGCGAGGATCGTCTTTTTATGACGAATCAATCCAGTCTAAAAGAAAAAACAAAATACTGGATTGCTTCCCGCCTCGTTATGCCCGCAGCTAAAGGCGCGCTCATAAAGACAAAAGTGGCAACGTTTTTTCCAATAGAATCAACTGCGAAGTTTCATAGGTCAGCCTAATAGTCATATTATTCACAAAAAAGCCCATGTACTATACCATAAAAGATATAGCAATGGAATAGGGAATAAAACTATGCTCTGTCTTTAATGAACACCAGGCCGCCTAACAGGGTTGTTGGAATAAATTGAAGCGCATGATTGAAAAGAGCTATTCCGAGGGCTTGTTCCTTTTCTATTCCAAACCATGATAAAGCCAATACGGTGGACGCTTCATACACTCCTATTGCGCCCGGCGTCGATGGCAATAACATTCCAAGCGAGCTTATCGCAAAAATGCATAACCCTTGAGTTATTGTCACGTTTAATTCCGCCACATATTTATATGAGAAAATACCACCCGCCGCATAAAATGTCCAGACAAGAGCGGTTGAGGCTGCAAGCCACGAGAGGCTCTTCAATGTCATGTTTGAGTTTACCTCTTCCTGTAATGTGGCTATAAAGTCATTCAGTTTTTTTGCTTTTATTTTCGAGAATAACGCGGGAAAAAACGCGGGATATTTTTTTGCAATTAATAGCGCTATCCAAATAGCTGCTAAAACCAATATTCCTGTTAAGAGCCCGGAATCAATACTCAGAGTCCATGCCGTCCAAACTCCTATTAACAGAAGCATATTGACGTCAAAGAAACGCTCCCAGAAAACTATTCCTAATGCTGCAGCAAATGGAATTGTATTTTTGCGCGAAATATAAGCAGCTTTAATTACCTCTCCGGCTTTTGCCGGAAATATGTTATTTGCCCCAAGGCATAAAAGTTCAGCTTTGACGCAATCGCGGAATGGCAATCTCGGAACTCTCATATACCTCAGCCTAAAACCCAGAGCAAGGTAAGATAATATGGAAATAAAGAATATGAGCAAAATTGAGTATGGAGAATAATTTTGAATCGTTTTCCAAAGAGAACGTAATTCAATTCCGCTGAATGCGTAATATACGCATATCAGCGAAATTGACAATTGGATCAAAAATTTTTTGTTGATTTTTTTCAAAGGTTGCTCTATTCGATATCTTTTCGCAGTTCGTGCCGTAGCCGTCAGCGATCCTGCGGAAACAACGATAGAGCTTCGCCGTCGCCTACGAGTATCACGTCGTTGTGCAATTGGAGAACTGAAGCCGGGACCTGCGGTGTTACAGGCCCCGAAAAGGAGTTTTTCAATATCTGCGCTTTATCTGCCCCCGACGCTATAATGACTATACAGCGCGCCTGCATGATCGTTCGAATCCCCATAGTGTAAGCGAAACGGGGTACCTCTGACTCCCTGTCGAAAAAACGGCTGTTCGCTCGTATTGTACTCTCGCTCAGGGACACGCAGTGGGTGTTTACTTCAAAAGCCGTACCGGGTTCGTTGAATCCGATATGTCCATTGTGCCCTATACCAAGCAGTTGTATGTTAATGCCACCACAACTTCGAATAACCGCCTCGTACCGGGAACACTCTTCCGTCCTGTCGGCTGCGAGCCCGTTCGGCAAGTGAGTGTTTTCCGGCTTTATGTTCACGTGCCGGAAAAAATTGTTGTCCATATAATATCGGTAGCTCTGGGGATTGTCCGGGGCAAGTCCAACGTATTCGTCCAGATTGACGCTTACAGTTTTGGAAAAATCCAGATCACCTGCCACGTACCATTCGGCAAGTTGTTTATATATGCCTATGGGAGTAGAG
>WRBZ01000079.1 GCA_009784305.1 Synergistaceae bacterium | reverse complement strand
TAGTATGTTTTTCCATATACACATGAGGATATGGGAAAATATATAATGGAATATAATCATACCGATTTGAAATCGAACGTGTGCGATAAGCAGAGAGCCAACGAGCTTGCGAGTTGTGCGAATCGTTTAGTTTATTCATCAGGCGGCTTTTGCGACCTGCCGCGAAGGCGTAGATAGACCTACGTCGCAAAGCGAAGCTTCTGTTTTATGCAATGGGAGCAAAAACAACGAAGCATACGCTTGCAAAGCGTAACAACGTGGAGCTTCTGTTTTATTATGCGAATTGGTATCAAGTAGGCAGGGGGGAGAATATGAGCGCTATAAAGCTACCGTGGGAACGCGAAGGAAATCATTGTGACGATGAATCGCTGATTGAATTTGGCCGTTCCATTATTGAATGTGAAGCTGAGGAACTAATCAAAGCCGGACGCCGCATGGGAAATGAATATGTAATAGCAGCGCGCGCCATTTATGAATGTGAAGGAAGGCTTATTGTCGTAGGAGTTGGGAAACCGGGGTTGATAGGCCGTAAAATTGCGGCAACTTTTGCTTCTTTAGGAACTCCGTCTTTCTTTTTACATGCAGGAGAGGCGCTTCATGGAGACCTTGGAATGGCGTGCAGGGAAGATATCGCTCTTATTTTAAGCAACAGCGGCGCTTCAAATGAGATAGTAGGGATATTGCCATACTTTAAACGTATAGGATCAGTGGTTATAGCTATAACCGGCTCACCGGATTCGCCTCTTGCCCAAAGCGCGGATATTGTGCTTGACTCCCATGTCGAGCGCGAGGCGGACACGCTAAACCTTGCTCCTACGACAAGCACTACTTTACAGCTTGTTATCGGAGATGTATTGGCGGGAATGGTAACAAAGCTTCGTGGTATAAAAAGCGAGGATTTTGCCCTGTTTCATCCTGGCGGGGCGCTCGGGAAACGCCTGCTCACCCATGTATCCGAGGTCATGTATAAAGGAGACAGATTACCTTCAGTATCCGAAGGCTCAAACGTCAGGGAAGCGCTTTTTGAGATGACGAAAAAGGGGTTCGGCGCAACTTGCGTTGTTAATGATTCTGGAGAGCTTATCGGTATTTTTACGGATGGGGACTTGAGGCGTCTGCTTGAAAAAAGCGGAAGCAGCGCAATTGACGGAGTTGTTACAGAAGCCATGACGCGGAACCCAATAACGATAACTCCGAATAAGCTTGCTGCGGAAGCCGCGCATATAATGGAACAGCGGGAAATAACTGTATTGATAGTTACAGACGGAGATGAGCCGGCACACAAGAAAACCCCCTTGGGAATAGTTCAGTTACATGACCTGTATATCAAAGGGGAAAGCCCATTACGCGGGAAATAATGCTGAATTTATATAAATATCTTACTACGGCAGCCTACACCATTACTTATCCATGGCTCAAAAAAAAATACGCGCTCGGCTTTGATGAGAGGCGGGGTATCTATTCTAAAGAAAAGTGTTTGAATAAAGCCATTTGGGTACATGCGGTTTCCGTCGGGGAAGTTCAGGCTGCGTCACCTTTTATATCCGAAGTAAAAAAGGCGGAAAAGAATCCTTTCACTGCTGACAACGAAATTAATATATTGCTTTCCACTACCACCTTAACTGGTGCTGAAACCGCAAAACAACTGAACGTAAAATACGACGCGCATATATACTATCCTTGGGATTTAAAGCGTTTTGTGAAACGTTCCCTTGACTGTTTGAAACCGCGCGCCTTTGTTTTTGTGGAGACGGAAATCTGGCCCATGATGTTGAATCAGCTTAAGCAGCGCGAGATTCCCGCGTTTTTGATAAACGGAAGAATATCGGACAGGAGCTTTAAACGGATGTCACGTCTACCTTCTTTTTGGAGGAACGTATTTTCATGTTTTAGTCACATTATGGTCAGAGATGAACAGGATGTATACCGCTTGGAAAGATTGGGTATCTCGAACGGGAAAATAAGCGTTACGGGGGATTGCAAAATAGACGCCATGCTTGAAAGAAAAGCCCAATGCAGCTCTCTGCAAACGATAAAACGTGCTTTTCCCGTCTTCATTGCGGGAAGCACGCATCCCGGGGAGGAAGAGCAAGTTATTGAGGCGTTTAAAATTCTAAGGGGTAAAGTTCCGGGAGCAAAACTAATAATTGTTCCCCGTCATCCCAACCGTGCCGTTGAAGTTGGCGCTTTAACGTCGCAAGTTGGCAGGACCGTATTCTATTCTGATTTTAAGGATTACGAATTCTTAAGCGATGTAAACACATGGGAGTTTTTGATTGTTGACAGAATAGGAGCGCTATTCTGCCTTTACGGTATCGCTGAGAGCGCGTTCATAGGCGGAAGCTTGGTTCCCAAGGGCGGACAGAATATCATGGAACCGGCGTTATTTGGCACCCCCTTATGCCATGGAAAATATATGTCCGATTTCCATCATGTTTCTGAGCAGTTTGGAGCGCTTGGGATTTCAAAAGTCGTTGATACAGCGGAGGAGATAGCCAATTTTTGGTTGCTGGGCATGAATGAAGACTTTAAACATGAAGCAGCCCGCCAGTCGGAGAGCTGGTTCTCCAAACACGGCGGAGCTGCCTCAAAGTGTTGGGATACAATAAAATCGTTAATCAAGTAAAGCCTTATTTAGATTTACCACCCTATTCTTTCATATCGATTCATGCAAATCATTTACATGACACTCGTGCCACGAAAGTTTATGCCTGGAAAACGCTGCAGTATATTTTAGTCCCGAGCCTGTCAGGATAGTTACGACTCTGTCATTCTCACTTATTATTCCACGTCTTTTTGCTTCATAAGCTGCCGCAAGAGGCACTGCCGACGCAGGTTGTCCAAAAAGACCTTTGGAAGCCTGTTCAGCTTGCGCTGAAATTATTGCATCCTCGGATACCCCTATCGCGATCCCGTCGAACTTTTTCAGCAATGCGAGGGTCTCATTTCCACTCGGCGGGAACGCGTTATCTATCGCGTGCGCTATAGTATCGGGATCAGGAAATCTCTTGACTTTCATTTCTCCTTTATCATAAGCCGCAACTATAGGAGAACATCCAGCGGCTTGAGCGCATATAAAACGCGGCACCTTGTTCGTATAGCCATGTCTTTTCATATCTGCAAAACCAGAAATTATTCCTCTAATATTTCCCCCGGAGCTTGTCGGAACTATGACCCATTCGGGGACATCGAAATCGAAGCTTTCGGCTATTTCAAATGATATCGTGCGGGAGCCGGCCGCGCGAAAAGGTACGTCCGAATTCATGAAATAAATGCCTTTATCCTTTCCAATCTCAAGGCTTTTATTGTATACATCATCGTAATTTCCGGAGACCCTGAACAAGCGCGCGCCATATATGACCACAGGCGCAAGTTTTTCGTCGGCTAAATTCTCTTTTACCAATATTGTCGTTTTCATTCCGGCATAAGCGCCGTAAGCAGCCACTGAAGCAGCCATATTCCCGGAAGAAACTGTGCCTATGTGCTTGAAATCGAGGGCATTGGCGTGTGTTACACAGCATGAAGTCCCTCTGTCCTTAAACGACCATGTTGGGTTTACGCTCTCATTCTTTATCCCAAAAGACCTCACTCCGATTTTTTCCGCCAAAGAAGGAACGGAAACGAGCGGTGTATTTCCTTCTCCGAGTGAAATTATCTCGTGAGGTTCAAAAGGGAAGAACTTGTGATAACGTTCGGCGGAGCATGTCTTGGATTTATCTATCCCGTGCCCGTCAAATACCAAATCAAGGGGCGAGTCGCAATCAGGGCACCTGAAAACTTTCGTTCCCTCAAAATTCTTACCGCAGCCTACGCATATCAAACCTGCTTCTCTCAATTATAAACACTCCAATCATGATATCTTTTGCTGCATTATTGTAATTCTATTGCATATCTGCCTCAGATCAAGCCTTTCGCACAGCGATGCCGCTGCGGTGTAATCCGGTCCGGTCGGCTGAAACAAGCGCAAGTCGAGCCCCACGTCAAATTTTAAGCGGTTTAGCTCTCTGCTGGCATATACTTGTTCTTTGTTATCGTTTATGCTTTTTTTATGAGACGGTTTTAGATTCTCAATATTTTCAAGAAGGTTTTCGATGGTCTTATATTCGCTGATGAGCTGTAGGGCCGATTTTTCCCCTATACCGGGCACTCCGGGCAGATTATCGACCGTATCTCCAAGCAGCGCCAGGTAATCCGGCATTGATTCTGGAGGAAATCCATACTCCACGGTAAAAGTTGCGACATCATAGCGGTTGAAAGCGCTTACTCCCCTTATCGGGCGCAACACCTCCACTCCGGGACGCAGTATTTGCAGCAGGTCCTTGTCTGACGTGACCACAAGGCTATCATATATTAGGCTTGCAGACGCTATCGTATCATCAGCTTCCACTCCCTCAATCATCACTACGGGATATCCCAGGTATTGCAGAAGTTCTATCAGCAACGGAATTTGTGGCTTGAATTCCGGCGGTGTGGGTTTTCGCGTCTGTTTATATTCCGGGTATATTCTATGCCGGAAAGTTTTCCCAGGAGCGTCAAATACTATAACTACTCCCGCTATTTCACGCGTGGTTTTTTCTGCAAATGACTCCTCGTCAAATAATGAGGGCTGATAATTTTCCGGTTTCTTTTTACTGCTTTTTGTCTGTTTGAGAATTGGAGGGGCGGGTGTCGCTTTTACTTCCGCAGAACGGGCTTTGCGTTCTTTATTGAATTCACGTTCCAGCCGTTCAAGCATGTTCATGAATCCCATTATCACATTTGTCGGCGTCCCGTCACGCGAGTTAAGCATCGGTACCGCGTGAAAAGCGCGAAACGCAAGTCCGTGTCCGTCAATAAGCATTATTTCATGTCATCTCCATTCTTTCTTATATTATAACTTGAATTTGCATACTGGTGTGTGATAATGTGTTCATTATTTATTCCAATTCGCAAGTGGTCAATTGTCAATAGGTATTCGATTTCAAATTGGCATTAAGTGATAAAGAGTCTATAATGCGAGGTGGCGCATATCTTATTGTTACATCATAAACAGAATACCTTGGCATCCAGCCAGTCCAGTCCGGATGATTTGCCGTCTCATAAAGAACCTTTATGGACAAGCAGTTTCATCAAGATTTGGATAATTAACCTGACGTTGTGTGGTTGGAATTTTATGCTTATAGCTCCATTCCCATTTTATATTAAGCTATTAGGCGGTACGGAGATGTTAGTTGGTGTAACCGCAGGAGGTTTCGCATTGGCTTCACTTATAATGCGGCCATTGGCGGGCTGGATAATTGATAATAGGAGCCGCAGCAACCTTTTGATATGGGGCTTATTGTCACTTATTCTTATTTCTTTGCTGCTCATTACGATTCCAGTTTTGAGTATTGCTATAATCCTGCGTATTATAAGCGGATTCTTGTTTTCCGGGGCACACACAACCAGCACTGCCAATGCATACGAAGCAATACCGCAAAAACGTTTTGGCGAGGGAATGGGGTTTTTGGGCTTGGGAAACACTTTAGCCAGCGCGCTTGGCCCGGCGCTTGGCCTTGCTATAATAGCCGGCTTAAATTTTCGTGCCTTGTTTGCCATCAGTATTACTGCTTTACTGGTAGC
>WRBZ01000078.1 GCA_009784305.1 Synergistaceae bacterium | reverse complement strand
CTCGTAACTCTCAAGCGAACATGGACCGGCTATGACCGTAAGATCGTTGCCTCCGATATCAAATGGTTTGAAATGTCCATCCTTTGATTCTACTCTGCAAGTTAGCATTTTTATCACCCTAAACTATTTATTCATAAAAAGAGCAGACATGGTACTTACCAATTTTTCTCCGATTACGGGCAAAGGAGCCGTTATTTTTTCGAAGTTGTCGTTTTTCACATCAAGAACCTGATGCAGTTTTTCGGAAATCTGTTTGATATGGTCGTCGGGCTCGCTTGTTTTACTGTCTTTTTCAGTTTCTTCAGGTTCTTTTGATAAGTTGAGCATGTTATAAACAGCATTGCGTATGTATTCGCGATCCTCTGTTTTCAACCATGTCTGCAGGCATTCTCCCAGATTATCGGGAAGGGGCGTTTCTTTATCAAAAATTCCGGGAAGCGCTTGAAGCCTTGTTAGCTCCTCGTTTGCAAGAGAGAAGTATTTTATTATCGTATTCAGGATTTCCTGAGAACCTCCGTATTTTTCCGTATTCTCTCCGATCAGGGCAGTTATAAATTCATACATCAAGGCTGCTGTACTGTAATCATCACTTAATTTTTCACCCATTGCTATAGGGGAGAGGGCTATGCTGTCCTCCCATTTATATTCTTTTCCGGATATGCACAGTTCGGGAATTATGAGGTAGCCTTCAACTCTTGCTATTTCGCTTATTCCCTTTTTTACCACGCTCGTGGGTTTTTCTTTCTGATCTATATCCAAAAACGAAGCTAAATCACTCAATTTAATTATGAGTGGCAATTCGCCTCCTTTGAGGTTTTCCTGTATGAAAGGCTCCCAGTTGGAACGTTTGATTTCCACGTCGTCCGAGTCTTCCTCAAAGCATTTATCTTCATATTTTTTCATGAACTCTTTCCATGAGCTTATTAAAGGTTTGAATTGTGAGGTATCCTTAAAAAAATCCGGTAAATTTATTATTTCCTGTTTGCGTTTGTTTTCGGGGAATGAAACATTAGTTGCCGCATAAGCAAACGGTATCTTTGCGCGCGGGGTTATTAGAATCAACCCTCCGTTGGTCTGATTCTTATATAATCCGGCAAAGGCGTTTATCAGGTTTTCCGTATGCGGGGCAGCTTTCTCTGCAATAGGCGAGCTGCACATGACTATATACGCCAAGTATGAAGGTAAAGGTAATTTTGCGTTGCTGTAACTGTTGAGGATTACATTGAAAAATTCGATGGGAGCGTTTTTCATATTCTGAATAATTTTAAGTATCTGATCTTCGGGCAGCATGAACTTTATTGTCAGCCAAATGGAAAGATTTTTCATACTGTTATATAGTTTTTCATTTTGCACAAATGAAAGCATACGCAGTGACTCAACTACACACAGCGAGATGTCCTGTTTGTCAAGAAGCGCTCTGCGCTCTATTCCCATAAACCATAACGATACCCAGGATGGATCGACAGGCATCAAATTGCGGCCTCCCGCCAACCAGTTCAAATATCCTCCGCGTTGAGACGGGGTCATCATAGCGTAGCTTTTTACACCGTCTTTTGAATTGCTGGTATCGGTGCTTTCAAACGGGAGTGTTATATCTATACAGGACGGTTCTTCTATCCCCGGTTTCCCGTCAGCCCAATAAACCATTGCTCCTCTTATAACTATTCCGCTTACGCTCAGCTCTGAAGATCTGTTGCTCCAGTGCAAGCCGTAAGCGTCACGCTTAACGCTGTCAGGGGCGCGGATTATTTCTCCGGCTGATGAATAAACTGTGGATCCGCTGACTCCCGGTGAAGTCAATGGGGGCGCGACCAAAGATTCTTCCTTTGATTGTTCGTCTTTATTGGACGCATCGTCTGGGGTGATTGTTTCTATCTTTAATGTGCCTTCTACTTCTATATTGTCCTGTTGAGCTTGAGATGCAATGTTCTGCTCAAGGATATTTTTAAAAGCTGAATGAGGTTCTTCAGTTTCATTTGAAGGCGATTCATCTTCATTCTTTTTACTAACAAGTGCAGAGATCGTTACAATTAATACGATCCCAAGTATAATGTAAAACAAATCCTATTTCCTCCAGATTTCTCTTAATTTTAGGCGGTGATTCTATGGTTTGTATAGCCACGTTCCGTACCGCAAGTATGACAATAATGTTTGAACGTACCTGCCGAAAGGAGGGTATTCGTTCAAAAATTGTACCCGTTCCCCGAAGTCTTTCCGCCAGTTGCGGTTTTGCATGTGAATTTCCATGCGAAGCCATTGAAAATATAAAACAAATCTGCGAAACAAAAAAAATAGAAGTAGACTCTTTTCATGAAGTCTAATGAATTGTATGAATCATCCTCTCATAAACTCCTCCAGAATAACAGCTACTCCACATTCGTCATTTGACGGGCAAATTTTCCATGCGGCTTGTTTCAGCCCATGTTCCGCATTGGCTACCGCTACCGGAAACCCTACGGACTGAAGCATATCCAGATCATTTTCATTATCTCCGATGGCTGCCGTGTTTTCGAGCTGCATACCGAGATGAGCTGCTAAAAATCTTAATCCATTGCCCTTTGTCGCCTGTATTGGGTCCACATCAACGGTTCCCTTGACGGATTGGACAAAATTCATGGTTTTTTTACCGTTGCAGTTCAATTCAAGGTCTTTTATTAGTTGTTCATTCATATTCCATATAAAAAGCTTTACTATTTCGCCGTGCGGCAGTTCCTCGGCTTTTGAAAATTTAATAATCGGGATTACTTGTTTACCTTTATCTTCATTCCTTTTCCTGAAATATTCCACCCTTAAGCTGTTGTCCGGATACCATATACTATCGCTTGAAAAAGCAACAAAATCAAAGCCTTCAGTCATAGAGTACTCCACTACTGATGTGGACGCTTCTTTTGGTATTTTATGGCAGAGTAATGTTTCCCCTGACGCATATTGAATAACGCTTCCATTTCCGCTTATCACGGGAGTGTTGAGACCAATTCTGTCGGCAACTTCCCGCGCGGTCAGCATCGTTCTTCCGGTTGCTAATATAAAAGTTCCCCCTGATTTTTCGTATTTACGTATTGCATCCAATATCCTGTCATCAAGTTCTTTTTTTGCGTTCATCAACGTTCCGTCAATATCGCTTACGCACCATCTGACTTTCATGCTTCTAATAGTTTTTATAGTTTATGTAGCCCCAAAGGCCATCTTGCTCCACAGCTGCCAATCCTTCGCTGAACGGTCTGGCGTTATCGTAGAGGGGAGGTATAACTATATTCCCGTTGACGTTTATGTATCCCCAACGGCTGTCCGTTGCCACAGGAGCCAGTCCGTCATTGAATTCTCCTCCGTTATGATATATCGCGGGTATTACCATCCGGCCCTTGTCATTTATATATCCGGTTTTATCTCCTACCCTGACCGGAGCTCTTCCGTTATGTAATGCCCCGGCGTGGATAAATTGCGGATTTATAACGTAAAGTCCCGTTTTATTGATATAACCTACCGATCCTTCTATCATGACAGCGGCGAACTCTCCAGCAAAATTCCAGGCGTAGTCAAAATTGGGCATTATCAATTCTCTTCCCTTTTTGTCCACAAAGCCCCAAACCCCGCCAACTTTAACTGGCGCTAATGACATACCATCGCCGCTATCCTTGAAATCTCCGGCGTTATCGTATTTAGGCGGTATCACGAACTCTCCTTTATGATCGATAAACCCCCACTGACCGGACACTTGTACGGCGGCAAGCGCGTCTTTACCTTTTGGGCTGAAGCTTCGGGCGTTTTCAAACTTGGTATCTCCAAAAGCCGGAACGCCGCCTGTGGTTAAAAACTGATTCCCAACGTAAGCCAGCCCGGAAGAGTAATCTCCCACTGAAAAAGCATATTCAGGCTGTATCACCCATTGGCCCAGGCGATCTATATATCCCCATTTCCCGTCTCTTTTTACTGCCGCTATTCCGTCAGAGAAAGGGCGGGCGTCCTGGAATTGAAA
This sequence comes from Synergistaceae bacterium, assembly GCA_009784305.1. Classification (GTDB taxonomy): domain Bacteria; phylum Synergistota; class Synergistia; order Synergistales; family Aminobacteriaceae; genus WRNQ01. The sequence continues at coordinate 1,656 of WRBZ01000078.1, read as the reverse complement.
CGGAATGACTATTTCCGTTACATTTATAGCTTCTGAATTTGATGGAATCAGAAAAGCGATCAATAGTAATATTGAAAAAATACTTTTTTTCATTTATTTCCCCCCGTTCTAAAACTCTTTATACTTGTATTATATAATGTTACCTGAGAAATGGGGGTATATTTAATGGAAAAAGGATTTATAAGCGCAGTGTGCCGTTCCCCCGCAAAAGGTATGCAAAAAACTGATATTGGTGAAGCGATACTGGTTGAAGGTATGGGCATGGAAGGCGACGGGCATTTTGGGTTTGAACACAGGCAAGTCAGCCTCCTGTCTGCGGAGGAATCTGAAAAAATGAGGCAAAAAGTACCCGATATTAAACCCGGAGCTTTTGCCGAGAATTTATTGGTGCGGAATTTCGACCTGACAAGCCTGAAAATAGGCGACAGATTTCATGTAGGACCAACTTTACTGGAGGTAACTCAAATCGGAAAGGAATGTCATGACCGCTGCGCGATTTATAGAGCAGCGGGCGATTGCATAATGCCCAGGCTTGGTATATTTTGCAGCGTGATAATAGGCGGAAAAATAAAGATTGGAGACATTGTTTATGTATAAATTTAAGCGGTCGGTATTATTATCACTTATTTTATTAGTAAACTTAGTATTTGCAATTTCTTCCGAAGCAGCAAGACCTGTTACCAGGGAGGAGTTTTTTTCAGCATTATATGATGCCAGAGGGATTGAGTTGACCACGGAAACAAAAAGAAGCGGCAAGATTGTCACCACAAAATTAACTTCAGCTAAGGACAAAGCTGAGGCTTGTTTTAAACTGGGATATGCGGGAATGCCGAATACAGGGATTGCCAAAGCGAGCGCTCCGGCAGATGAGAAATTAAATGCTCCGATTACGCGCATTGAAGCGATAAGGTATATAGTCCAATCCCTTGGCCTATCATTCGAAGCTTCCGTTCTAAGCAGGCTGCCGCCATCTTTCTCGGATATAGCGCAGTTAAGCGCTTTTGAGCGCGGTTGTGTTATGGTTGCTGAAAGGATGTACCCTCCTTTTGTGGAAATAAATGATAAGGCGGCAAATACATTTGGACCTAAGAATCAGCTTGCGAGGGGCGATTTTACAAAGCTCATGGCAAACGTGAAGAGTGCGGTGGAGAATTTAGTGCTCGATTTGGACGTTTCTCCGGCTAAGGGAATAATAATAAAGTTACATCGTGAAGGGACATTTACAGGAGCTCCCAAGTGGAGGATCAATTTGCATGGTTTTGAATCCGAAGATGAAGCAAAAGTAGCGGCGGCGCAAATTGAAGGGCTGGAAATGAAACCAGGCTTTACGAATTACGAATGGAGTTTACGGGGAGAGTTGCTGGATGATTGGCGGCAAGTGGAAAAATTTTACAGAATACTGCAAAAAATCGACAAACAAATAGCGATAGTTCCGTCCGTTGTAAACGCGGAAGGAGAAAATCTGCCGCGTTACTGGGTGTTAGCTACGATACCTTCCGATGAATTCAACTTCAGGGTATTGACTCCACCGACAGGATTACCGACTTTATCCGTAATGTCTCAAATGAGCAGAGGTAATGATATTCCAATTATCGCCGTCAATGCTGGCTATTTTACGTGGACGGGCAAATTGTTAGGCAATCCAATCGGAACGCT
>WRBZ01000077.1 GCA_009784305.1 Synergistaceae bacterium | reverse complement strand
GATTATTGTCGCGCCAATCAATGTTCCGCTCATTGAGCCGAGTCCGCCAAAGACGACGACGGATGTCAGCTCCGTTGATTTCATCATGTCAAACATGGCCGGCTGAATGAAAGACGTAAAACCAGCAAGTAAAGCTCCTGCAACTCCACAATAGAAAGCTGAAATTACGAGCGAAAAAACCCGGGTCTGCGGGGTATTGAATCCCATCATCGAAGCGGCTATTACGTCGTCGCGCACGGCCTTAAATTCTCTTCCATGCTTACTGTATATCATATTAAACATAAATAGTCCCATTACAGTAAGAAATCCAACCGCTACGTAACGTGTTGTGAAATTGTGAATGCCCGGAAATCCGCGCGCGCCTCGCGTAAATGATTGCCAGTTTTCAAGAATAAGCCTGACGGCTTCGCCTAAGCCTATCGACGCTATCGTATAATAGTCTCCCACAAGTTTTAATGTCGGCACGCCTATTGCCCAAGCGACTATCATGGCTACGATGCCGCCTGCCAGTATACCGGGCAGCCAATGCACGCCATGCCTGACTGTAAGGATAGCCGCTGCGTAAGCGCCAATAGCCATATACGCCGCATGACCAAGTGAAAAAACGCCCGTAAACCCTGTCAATATCGAAACTCCCATTGCCGCTATCGCATTTATGCAAAGTAAAGTCACTATGCCTTCCGAATAACCGGCTAATGGATAAAGCGCCAGAGATATCCCAAAACATATAAAGAGAAGATTTCCGACAATGGACTTTTGGAGTGTCGAAAGATTATTCCTCAGCAGGGCGAAAATCAACGAAGATATGGCAATAACAACTGCAACGCCTAATATGATACCTAAAATAATAAGCGCTGCATTAAGTACCGCACCGATTGCGATGACTTTTCCGAGAATAACCCATTCCATTGCAAATAAATCGCTAAAAAAAGAGAAGACTACTTCGACTACTCTGTTAATAAAAGAATTCATCTTCAGTCCTCCCTATACCTTATCGCCGATTTGCTTGCCGAACAACCCGGCAGGTCTAACAAGAAGAGTTATTACCAATAAAGAGAAAACCACAATGTCTCTCATTTGGCTGCTTATAAAACCTGCGGCCAGCATTTCCGTCAAGCCCAGAATAAGGCTCCCGACAACAGCTCCTGGAAGGCTTCCCAATCCTCCTATGACTGCTGCAACAAAAGCTTTTATAGTTATTCCTCCAAGCTGCGGGAAAAGAGTGTATCGCATTGCAAGGAAAATACCTGATATTGCCGCAAGCCCTCCGGCAACAAGGAAAACTATTCCGACAAGAAGCCCGACGTTAACTCCCATTAACCCGGCAGTCCTAAGGTCACAGGCGGCAGCTCGTATTGCAAGCCCCCATCTGGTTTTTTGCAGAAATAATTGCAGTCCGATCAAGAATACAATTGCTACGACAAATGTTATCACGTCGAACAAGCTTATCGTTATTCCTTGAGCGATATTTATTGGGGACTGCAGTGACATTTTAGACAGAGATTCTGATACGGGAAACAGATCGCCCAAATTCAAGGGAGGCAGAGCTCTGAAGCGTCCGCCGATCGTGATGACAAAGAAATTCTCAATGACTATGGAAACTCCCATCGAGGCGATAAGCAGGTAAAGCGTTAATGGAGTTCGCTCGCGGATCGGTTTGTAAGCAAAGCGTTCTGTTACTACTGCTACGAGACCGGCCCCGACAATAGCTGCTGCTCCCCCTACCCAAACGTTCATGCCATATTGCATCATCATCCCGTAGCATATATACCCGCCAACCACAAGGAATCCTCCATGAGCAAAATTGGAGAACAGCAAAATTGAATATACAAGAGAATAACCAACGGCGATTAAAGCATAAACAGAACCGAGGGACAGCCCGTTTATGACTTGTTGCAAAAATGAAGTCGCCAAAATTCCACCTCCCAAAGTTTATTTGCAATATTATGATTATATATCATCTTGGTGAAAGTCATAAAGATAATATTTAAAAATTAAAAAAAAGCAAAAATTCACAAGAATCCGCCACTAAAAAATCACCCTTCTTAACGAATGGTGATTTACAGTTTTTGCAGGAAAAACACTGTCACTTCCGTCTTTGCGATTGCAGTGAAGCAATCCAGCTCCCATGCACTGAGCGCGCCACGCAGAATTAACCTGGGCTACGGTTAACAACAAATCGTAGGGGACGCGTCCCCTACGATTTGAATGACATGTTCACAATAGGAGTTTTAAACTATCATGAAGACAAAAAAGTTCCTGTGAAGTTTAAATTTTTATTCTACTCCGGTATTTTCATTGGGACGTAGAAAGTTTTTCCGCTGCGCGAAATCAATAAGGCAAGCGATTTTTTGTTGGCTATAGCCTTGTTGAAATCCTCAATGCTGTTTACTCTGGAATTGTTCACCTCAAATATGACATCTCCCTCGGAAAGCCCTGTTGTTTGCGCTTCAGACCCCTGAATTATTCTCGTTATGACAAGGCCTTCTTCCATATCAATTCTGTACTTATTCTGAAGTTCTTTGTTTACAGGGGTTACAGCTATTCCCAATTTATCGAGTATCTCCTGCCCTCTATTGCTGACAGCAGCTTCAGCTCCGGGCATTAACCCAAGCTCAACCTCTATGTCCAAAGGTTTCTTTTCCCGAATCAAGCTGAGTTTGATTTTCGTATTCGGAGCGAAGGAACGGATTTTGTTTACGAACGCCGCTACGTTTTTGACCTCTTCTCCGTTAATATGCGTTACTACGTCTCCGCGTTTCACCCCTGCTTTTTCAGCCGCTTCTCCCGTAAGAACATCCCCTATTACTACGCCTTCCTCTACATCGAGTTCAAACGCCTCTTTAAATTCAGCGCTCAAGTTTTGCACAGATACGCCAAGGTATCCTCTTTTCACTGATCCGAACTCCACAAGGTCATTCATTATTTGCTTCGCCATGTTTACCGGGATCGCGAATCCAAGCCCCTGAGCGTATGGCAGTATTGCCGTATTAATACCCACTACCTTCCCGTCAAGCCCTATAAGCGGCCCTCCGCTGTTACCCGGGTTGATTGCCGCGTCGGTCTGAAGGAATCCGTCAAAATTCAAGTTTTGAGCATGTATGCTCCTGTTTTTTGCTGAAATTACGCCGACTGTGACGGTATGCTCAAGTCCGTAAGGGTTTCCTATCGCTACTACCCAATCGCCAACTTCAATAGCGTCCGAATCTCCCATCTCTATTACCGGAAACTCTTCTTCACTTTGCAGCTTTATTATTGCAAGATCGAACGTCGGGTCCTTACCAATGACTTTTGCTTCAAATGTTTTTCCGCTGGAAAGAGTTACCGTTATTTTGTTGGCGCCTTCCACAACATGGTTATTGGTCAGTATCAGCCCTTCTTTTGAAACTATGAACCCCGATCCGCGCCCTTTCATTGGGATCGAGCGCGAGAAACGCCTGAACTCCTCTCCAAAGAAACGCCTGAAAAACGGGTCATTTTCAAGCCCTCCAAGTCCGCCATATGACTGTGTCACTATGGACTCTACATCAATATTGACTACCGCAGGGGAAAACTCTTTCGCAATCTTCTTGACAGGATTTTCACCAGGCGTTACGTTAAAAGGCAGAGAATCCGCCGCGAATACAACTGTGGAAAAAACTGCGATTAAAAGCGCCGCAAAAAATGTGGATAAAAACTTTTTTCTTGTTACCATAATTCAATTCACCTCCGTAATGATTTGCTCGTTTTGAGCGATATTTTTATTTATTTTAGCAGTCATTTGTGAATATTTTGTGAGAAAATCCATACTACATTTATTTATTGTAAATTGCGCATGTACAATGTACACTGTACATGTAAATTGTAATCTGCATCTATCGGGAGAGAAAAAATGACTTCAATAAAAACTCAGGCGGTATACAAACTAAAAGCTTCGGAACTCGTCCGCAAGACTGACCCAAAAGACTTGGGGCTTGAAAATGTCGACAAGGTGAGGTCGGTAAAAGGGCTCATAGGGCAAAAGAGGGCTGTGGAATCAATATCTTTTGGGCTTGCCGTATCCGCCCGCGGCTACAACATCTTCATCACAGGCGAAAATGGCAGTGGACGCACAAGTTACTCTCTGTCCCAGCTCCAAACCATAGCTAAAAAATGTGACACGCCTGATGACTGGATTTATCTTTATAACTTCGATGAACCAGGGAAGCCCATAGCGGCGAATGTCCCCGCAGGCAAGGGCAAGCTGTTGTGCAATGCGCTCGATACCCTTGTAAATGAGCTTAAAGTGACCATAAGCAAAGCTTTTGAAAAAAGCCAATATGAGGATGCCAAGGCTCAATTGGTGAAAAAATTTCAGGAATTCGTCAACGACGAAATGGACAAGCTCAAGGAGGACGCAGCAAAAAGAGGCTTCTCGCTTAAACGCACCCCACAGGGGTTCGTAAATATACCTCTCATACCTGATAAAAATGAAGCGGGTGAGGAAATAATAAGGGAGCTTGAACCCGAAGAATATGAAGCGCTGCCGTCCGCTAAGAGAAAGAAATTTCAGGATGTGTCGGACAAAGTGTCTCAAAGCACGCTTGAAGTATTGAGGGTGATAAGGGACAGGGAAAAACAGCTGAAAGAAAAGATAAGCAAACTGGAGTCGGATATATGCCGCGCCGCAATAGAGCCGCCGATGCGCGAACTGCGGGAGCAGCACAGCTCTGAGAATCTATTAAAGTGGTTTGACCGCATGACGGAGGATGTAGTCGAGAATTTCGGAGTTTTTGTCACCTCGGTCAGGGACGAAAACTCAGAGATAGATTTCAGCCGCTACTCTGCAAACCTGTTTGTCAGCAATAAGCCTAAAAAAGGCGCGCCTGTAATATGGGAAACTAATCCAACTTATTATAATCTTGCCGGCAAAGTCGAATATGAAAGCCGTCAGGGATATCTATATACGGATTTCAAACACATAGTCGCCGGCGCCATACACCGCGCTAACGGGGGATACCTTGTGCTGGACGCGGAAAAAGTATTGATGAACTTCATGTCATGGGATGCCTTGAAACGGGTGCTCCGAACGGGCGAATCCGTAATAGAAAACTTAGGCGAACAGTATGGCGCCATCCCCGTAGCATCGCTCAACCCCTCGCCAGTCCCTATAAATGTCAAAATAGTAATGATAGGCACGCCTCTGCTTTATGAATTGCTGCAGTATTACGACCCGGAGTTTAAAAAGTGTTTCAAGATAAATGCGGGTTTCGACACCGATATGCCGAGAAGCAGGAATAACGAAAAACTTATGGCGCACCGCATTGCTTCTTTATTTAAGAAGGAGTCCGCGTTGCCGTTTACGGCTGAGGCTGTGGCAGAAATAATCAACTGGACGAGCCGCGAAGTTGATCATAAAGATTTGATGACAACGAAGCTAAACAGCGTGTGCGACATGGTCGTCGAATCCGCCGCTTGGGCGGAACACGCGCATGCGGCGGAAATTTCAGCCGCCCATGTGATCAAGGCGATAGACCACAAAAAATACCGCTCGGATATCATAGAGGAAAAAATAGCGAGGGAATTCAGGGACGGCGTGATACGCATCGACACCGAGGGAAAGGTCGCCGGTCAGATAAACGGGCTTTCCATCATAGATATGATGGGGTACAGGTTCGGTCATCCCTC
>WRBZ01000076.1 GCA_009784305.1 Synergistaceae bacterium | reverse complement strand
CAATCCCAAATGGCAGCTTACAGCTGTCGAGAGCTATAACCAAGGTGATACGGACATGATCGCCCAGCTTACAAAGATAAAAGCGACCAATCCGAAAGCCCTGATGATTGGCGGAAACCTCACGGAAGCTGCTGTTATAATTCGCCAATCCAAAGAAATCGGCCTTAACGTTCAATTTGTTGGACTGGGAGGCGGTTTCTCGAATGATCGCTTTGCTGAACTCGCTGGTGTAGAAAATGTTGAAGGCATTGTCAACGTAAGTTATTTTGAAAAATCTTCAACGAATCCTCTTGCACAGGAATTTGTCAAGAATTACGTCGCCAAATACAACAAAGATCCCGACATGTTCGGCGCCGCGACTTACGAAGCGGTGGATATTGTCGCTAAGGTCGCGGGGGCGTTGGATGAAAGCCATTTCAAAGATATTACCGCATTGCGCGCCGCATTACGCGATGGGATAGCAAACCTGGATGCTCTTCCCGGAGTTCAGGGTCCAACGACTTTCGATGAAAGCGGACAAGCGGACAAAATGGTTTACGTCATTCGCTGGGAAAATGGAAAGCGCGTCATAGTATTTCCCTAAATTAGAAAGAATTATGAATAATACAAGCAAGATATTAATAATAAGGTTTGAGGGACGGCGAAGCCTCCCTCCCTTATTCTGATATTAAGCAGAAAAAGGGGGATACAAAGTGTTTTTCCAGCATTTATTCAGCGGAATTGTATTGGGATGTATTTATACGCTCTTTTCATTAGGGTTGACTCTTATTTACGGTATTTTAGGGCTGATCAATTTTGCTCATGGAGAACTGTATATGTTCGGAGCTTTCCTCGCTTTTTACGCAGCTCTGTTGTTTTCTGCAAATTATTTCGTATCAACCGTCCTCGCGACGGTGGGAATGGTCGTGTTGGGTTTTGTTATCGAGAAAGCTGTGTTTCGCCCTCTGCGCGGATATCATGACACGAACATAATCCTCTCGACGATTGGTCTATCGATATTTTTGCAGAATGTGGGTATTTTGATTTTCGGTCCCGACCCTGTACGATTTGCAACGACTTTTGCGGACATCAGCCTGACTTTTGCAGGCATAACAGTTGGTTTACAGCGGTTGATCATCGTCGTGGTAACCGTCATTCTGATTATCGCCCTTCATTTTTTCAGTCAGAAGACCCGGATGGGGAAAGCTATGCGCGCTTGTTCCCAAGACCTTACTGCTGCCAGAATGATGGGTATTAACGTCAATAAAGTTACAGCTTTCACGGTGATGATCGGCGCCGGGCTTGTTGGTATTGGGGGAGCATTGGTGGCTCCGCTTTACTTAGTTTCTCCGATCATGGGAATAAAAGCCTGTAGCAAGGCGTTCGCAGTTGTCATTTTAGGCGGGCTGGGCAACGTTCCGGGCGCCATCATGGGAGGATTCATTGTGGGAATTGCCGAGAGCTTAACGGCAGGAATGGTTTCTTCGCATCTGCGCGATGTAGTTCCTTTCCTGGTCCTTGTGTTCGCCCTGCTTTTGAAACCGGAAGGATTGTTCTCAAAACACATTCAGGAGAAAGTTTAGGTACGAGCAATGTTTACGAAAAAAATCACATTGATACTATACGCTATTCTATTCGTAGGAGCCGTACTTTTTCCACAAATAGAGAAAGATGATTACATTCTTCACACGGCGATTTTGTCCACCATCTTTGTGTTATTGACGATGGGACTCAATCTGTTGGTTGGATTTACCGGTCAGCTTTCCTTGGGGCATGCTGCATTTTTCGGAGTAGGCGCCTATGTTTCGGCAATACTGACCGTAACTTACGGATTTAACTTTTGGACAGCCATTTTTGTTGCAGCTATCGTGTCAGGAGCATTTGGACTTTGCCTGGGATTTCCAGCGCTCAAACTGAAAGGGCCATATCTGGTCATGTCAACTATTGGGTTTGTGCATATCATGCATGAACTTTTCTTAAATTGGTACAGCGTCACGCGCGGCGCCATGGGCATTGTAGGGATCAAATTCCCCCCTCCTATCCGGTTGGGCAGTTGGAGCATCGATTTTTCCATTCCACAGAATTATTTTTATCTGACTTTATTCTGGGCTGTTTTAGGATTCATTTTTCTATATACGGTAATCCATTCAAAGATAGGCAGAGCTCTGATGGCTATCCGGGAAAATGATATCGCAGCCGAATGTCTTGGAATCAACCTGACGCGCTACAAACTTTTCGCGTTTTGTACCGGCGCGTTATTTGCAGGGATAGCGGGAAGCCTATATGCGCACTACATCAGTTACATCAGCCCCGACAGCTTTACGCTCGCTGAATCCATCAATATTTTGGTCATGGTGATATTCGGCGGAATGGGAACTCTTATGGGACCCGTTATTGGCGCTGTAGCCGTAACTTTTCTGCTCGAAAATCTACGCTTTCTACAGGAGTACAGGCTCATTATTTATGGCATACTTCTTATGCTGATAATAATCTTTGCACCAGGCGGATTGATGGGATTTATCATGAAATATGTTTCCGCCAGAAACTCCTCTAAAGCTGACCTTCCACAGGAGGGCGCGTAAAATGAGTATCCTTGAACTCAAAGACCTAACTATCAGGTTTGGCGGACTCATTGCAGTGAACGGCGTCAATGTCGCCGTCAATGAAGGGCAGATATACAGCATAATTGGACCGAACGGATCAGGAAAGACGACGATTTTTAATCTGATAACGGGCATTTATAAGCCGACGTCGGGGGAAGTTATTATCGCCAACGAAAAGATGTCCGGTTACAAGCCCGATTTCATCAGCAAAAAGGGCGTTTCAAGGACATTTCAGAACATACGGCTTTTCAAGGGCCTTACAGTGCTGGAAAACGTATTGATCGGCAGTCACAATCATATTAAGACGGGGTTTTTCGACATAGCATTTCAAACCCCGACGAAAAGAAGGCTTGAACGGGAAGCAGTAGAGAGAGCTCTGTACCTTTTAAGCATCTTTGACCTTGAACAATATGCAAAACAGCGGGCGGCAAACCTGCCATACGGCCCGCAGAGGAAGCTTGAGATCGTACGCGCGCTTGCGTCAGCTCCCAAGATACTGCTGCTGGATGAACCCGCAGCCGGAATGAACGCTAACGAAACGGAAGACCTGATGCAGTTGATTCGCAGAGTTCGCGACGAATTTAAAGTAACGATCATGCTTGTGGAACACGATATGGGGCTCGTGATGCAGATTTCAGAATATATTTCCGTGCTTGACCATGGCGTCAAGATAGCGGAAGGGACTCCGTCGGAAGTGAAGCAAAATCATGCCGTTATAGAAGCTTATCTGGGAAAGGATGATGATGTTTAATGCTTAAAGTAGAGAACATAAATGTTTATTACGAACGCATACATGCATTGAAAAACCTTTCTCTGGAGGTCAAGCAAGGGGAAATTGTTACGATACTGGGCGCTAACGGCGCAGGCAAGACGACGACGCTAAACAGTATTATAGGCGTTACCCGCGCAAAATCGGGCAAAATTTCGTTCCAGGGAATCGATATTACGACTGCTGACCCGTCGAAAATTGTGGAGATGGGACTTGCCATCAGCCCGGAAGGACGAAAAATTTTTCCAAAAATGACTGTGTATGAAAATCTTGAAATGGGAGCTTATGTGCTCAATTCACCGCAAAGAATACATGACAATATCATGCGCGCATTCAATTATTTCCCTGTTCTTCGTGAACGAAGCGGACAAATATCGAGCACATTGAGCGGAGGCGAACAGCAAATGCTTGCTATTGCGCGCGCGCTGATGGCAAATCCTAAACTGCTTTTGTTGGATGAACCTTCTTTGGGGCTTGCTCCGCTGCTCGTTAAAGATATTTTTCGCATAGTCAAGGAAATCAATAAGGATGGCGTGACCGTCATGTTGGTCGAACAGAATGCCAAACAAGCGCTACAAATTGCTCACAGAGGGTATGTTATCGAGACGGGAAGAGTTTTCCTGGAAGGAAGCCGCGAAGAATTGATCAATGACAAAAGGATAATCGACGCATACCTTGGAGGTAAATGATATGCGGCTTGAGTAATACATAAAAGTGACTAAAAGAAAACTTAAAGGAGGATATAGTAATGAGGCATTGGTTAAGAGGGACGGATTATTTGGCAATTAAGGATTTCGACCGGGAAAAGATGACTTTCTTCCTGGAAACGGCTATGGAACTGAAAAGACGCTGGAGTTATGGTGATTGCCCGGAAGTTTTAAAAGGCAAAATGTGGGCTGCGATTTTCGAAAAGAAGTCCACGCGTACGCGTAACTCTTTTCAATCCGCAGTTCACAGCCTTGGCGGCGGCAGCGTCTATCTGCGCCCGGACGAGTTACAGCTTTCCAGGGGCGAGCCGATCAATGACACCGCGCGAATGATCGATCGTTACTACGATGGACTCTTTATCCGCACTTTCGGGCACGAGATCGTGCTGGAATTTGCCCAGTACATGAAAAATCCTGTCATCAACGCTTTGACGTCCCTTGAGCATCCCACGCAAGCGTTGGCCGACATGATGACGATAGTCGAGAAAAAAGGCGGCTTGCATAAAGGAATCAAGATCTGTTACGCGGGCGACATTTTTAATGTTTGCCATTCCCTGATGATCGTGTCCGCCATGTACGGAATGGAGATAAACGTTTGTCAACCCGATGGCTATCCGGCGGAGGAAGTTATAGTTAATCGCTGCAAAGAACTGTGCGAATTCTCCGGCGGTAAAGTCGTTTTTACTAAGGATTTCGATGCAGCCCTCAAGGACGCGGACATCGTTTACGGTAATACATGGCACAGTATGGGTGCAGCGGAGCTGGAAACGGAAAAGCGCATCAAAGATTTCGGGCCCTATCAAATCAACATGGCCGCTATGAAGAAAGCAAAGAAAGACGCCATATTCATGCATTGCCTGCCTGGTTACCGGGGTGAGGATATGACTGACGAAGTAATCGAATCCGATATTTCAGCCGTTTGGGATCAGGGCGCCAATCGTATGCACTCGATTCGCGGCATCCTTGCGCTTATTACCCCTTAGTATCAATGAAAAGACACACACCAGGATTTATCAATAATTAATATGAGAGGGTGCGAGTCTGTGGAATGTAAGAAAACTGAGTTCAATAAAGTAGTAATAGCGCTGGGAGGTAATGCGCTTCAGGAAAAAGGAACCCCTCCGACGGCTGAAGCGCAGCTTGAGATTGTCGGAAAAACTTGTGAGAAGCTGGCGGACATAAGCGGTAAAGGGTACAAGATGGCGATTGTCCATGGAAATGGGCCGCAAGTGGGTCGTATTGTGCTTAGTCAGGAGACTGCGTCAAAAGTATCTCCCGACCTTCCGGCGATGCCATTTGACGTCTGCGGAGCCATGAGTCAGGGATATATAGGGTACCATATTCAGCAATCTCTGCGTGATGCCTTGAGAAACCGTAATCGCAACGTGCCGGTAGTGACTATACTTACTCAAGTTATTGTTTCGGAAGACGATAAAGCCTTTCAGAATCCGACCAAGCCTATAGGCGCTTTCTTTTCCGAGGAGGATGCAAAGCTGCTTACAGTGGAGAAAGGTTACGTTATGAAAGAAGACGCCGGGCGAGGCTGGCGCAGAGTTGTCGCCTCCCCCCAGCCGAAAAGAATCGTGGAGATAGATACCATCAAACGTTTG
>WRBZ01000075.1 GCA_009784305.1 Synergistaceae bacterium | reverse complement strand
TTAGAAAAGGCTTTGTCGAACACGGTAGGCTCGGCGGACGTATTCGTACCTCGACGAGTGATTGTTTGCAAAACAGCCTCATATAGAACCCTGCCGTCAAAGTTAAAACTGGTGCAAAGACTGTAAATATCGTAAAAATCCTTCATACGGCTGTTTAGCTCCGTAAGGTACAGCATAGCTTCAAACTTTTCAGCAATAACGGACTCCTTGGAATAGGCCTTAATAATCGGACGGTTCATGTCAAGAAGCGTAGGATATTCCAATGTTTCGGGTTTTGGCACTATCACATCGCCAAAACCGATGTCAAACTGCAAGGACTTCCGCATATTGCCTAAACGGGCAATAATTTTGATTCGCACTCCCTCATAAGTACAAACTGCTCGCTGTATCGGGATATGGACATCCTGAACAACAGCCGCTCCACGAAGTACAACATCAGAATGAAGTCAAATGGCTTGCGCTCACTATCTGCTATATTTTTCAATCTTGAGCGGATAGATGCAACGTTGTTTTTACTCATATCAGCGCCTCCACATAAGGGTAGATTATTCTTTTCTTTCCAAGGAGCTTGGCGTATTCCAGAAGCTTTTGAACATTGCAGTTCCCTTTTGCGATATAGTTTTTCAGCACTTCCAAAGCGATGCTTTTCTCCACCTCGTTGTCGTACTTAAAACAATCACAGACAGTTTTCTCAATGTCATACATCCTCAGCATTGTCTTGCCTGCCTCCACTTCGGTTATGCCTGCCTCAAAGTGGCGGCTTGTCATGTGATATATCTGCACGAAAAGGTTGGAGGGTAGCGTGGGGCATGTTACGCCTCTTGGGAGTGCCACACAGATCGCAGATGGGTTGACCGTAGCTAATTCATAATGCTCAATTGCGCTAAACAGACACAGTACGCCCATTGGTATCAGCTTTGTGGCAATCTCCAGATCCGAAATGTCTCGTTCTTTTCCAATGTAATGACCTTGTTTTATCTTCTCAAGTACGCCTTCTCTAAGCAGATGGCTAATATCGCGGCTTGTAAATCCGTTTTCATTAAGGGTTTTCGTTTTAATAATGCCGCCATCGACTGATATAAGCTCGTTCAGCATGAGTTTTTTGAATTGAGTCATGATTGCACCTCATCTACTACACGTACGATATAAGTGTAGTAGATTTAGTGTGGCACATGATAAATTGTTTGTCAATCGGCAAGCGACAATAGTAAGCCGCAGCATGAACCCACCCTCTATGGTCAGAATTTATTACAAACAGCTTTTCTATAGGGAGGCTGTCCGAAGAAAGCCGCTCCGATTTTCACATCAGAGATTCAAGCTGTCTAAATCCAGAAGGAAGTTGTATATTCCTATCGTTAAAATGCCGTCTTCACTTCTTCTCGGTTTTATATTCTCGCGTATGACAATGATTTTTTTAAAGGAATCACCAATAGAGAGCAGTGGTCGTTCTTCCTGCCTCGCCTTATTCGGATCGTTTATGGAGAAGGCGGATTGTACGTAATACTTCTGGCTTCCTCTGGTTGCGACAAAATCAACTTCAAGTTGACGTTTAGTACGCATTCCATCACCGTTTGAAGCATAGTACTCAACCCCGCCCACATCAACACGATAACCGCGAATACATAACTCATTATATAAAATGTTCTCCATAATATGGTTTTCTTCCATCTGCCTAAAATTCAACCTTGCATTGCGAAGCCCAACATCCTCAAAATAGTACTTGGCAGGAGAGCCAATATATTTCTTCCCTTTAATGTCAAATCGCACCGACTTGCTGATCAAGAAAGCATCAATTAAATATCCTATATAGGCGCTCAGCGTTTTGTCACTTATCGTTTTGTTTTTCACGCTTTTAAAAGTCCGCGCAAGCTTTGAAGGGTTAATGAGCGAACCGACGGCAGATGATAGAATGCTCAGCAACTCGTCCAGTTCATCCTTATTCCTGATTTTGTATCGATCAACAATATCGGAAATATATACCTTTTGAAACAATGTCTGAAGGTACTCCGCTTTATCCGCAGGAGTTCTCATAGAAAGAATCAAAGGCAATCCACCATAAGTGAAATAGTCGTCCCACGCCTCATCGACAGATTCCGCGCAGGCTGAAGTGTATTCACGGAAACTCAAGGGATGAACCCGGATTTCATCTCCACGCCCTCGGAACTCCGTGATAACGTCAGATGAAAGAAATTTGGAGTTGCTGCCACTGACATAAACATCCGCGTTCTGAATATGGAGAAAGCTGTTAAGCACATCTTCAAATTCGTCTAGTAATTGCACTTCGTCAAGAATGACATAATAGGTCTGATCGTCCTTTATTCTTCCTTTGACGTACTCCAGCATTTTATCGGGATCGCGCAGCCCCTTATTGCTCCGGTCATCTAAAGCTATCTCAATGATATGAGATTCAGTAACACCATTCGAAATCAGGTATTCATGGAACAGGTTAAACAATAAAAAGGATTTCCCGCATCGTCGAACACCGGTAATAACTTTGATTAATCCGTTTTTTTCTTTGCCAATCAGTTTATTCAAATAGTCATTCCGTTGTATTCTCATGAGTCCTGCGCCTTTCTGTTACGAATTATAGTGAGTAATCACCTTATTTCGTAATAGATTATAGCCCATACACTCGCTCACGTAAACAATAAAAAGATGACCGTCATCAAGCCGAATATATTTTAAAATGCCATTGGTTCTGTGAAGATAATCAATACGAAGAAGACTTTTGGGACTTTTATAATTCATTTGTGTTTTTTTCGGCTTATATCTTGTTTTTTTAGCTTAACGCTTGATTTGTGCGGTTGATTTCGTTACAATGCCTTGAATAAGGTCATCCCTGCGTTTTTCGCTCAGATGGCTCATCATTGAAATAGGAGGGAAAAAAAGATGAGGAAAGCAATCTCCCTGATCGTATCGGCGATCCTTCTTCTATCCTGCGTACCGGTCTTCGCGGAAGGCTTTACGCCGGCGGCCGCGTATGACACGGGCACGCGCGTCTTCCACGCGGGAAACATCGCCCTGACGTTTACGGAAGGCGGAAGCGGCGGCGAGGTGAGCCTCGATGTTTTCGCGGGAACACCGGGCATGGACTACACGGACGAGGGGTACTACACCTACAACGACTATTTGGTGGGTATGGCGTCCGGCCTGGACTGGAACCCCCATACCTGGGAGACCAATGACGACAGCTATATTCTAACTTTCAATACCATCGGGTTTTATGATTTCGCGGTAAACGCAAGCGGGGACGGTTACGCCGTCGTACCGGAGATGGCCGCGGCGCTGCCCATTGACGTGACGGCCGAATACGCGGGAACCTACGGCGTTGAGGAAGGCGAGACCGGCAAGGTTTTCCGCATTCCGCTCAATCCGGACGCCGTGTGGGAGAACGGTGATAAAATCACCGCCGACGACTATATCTATTCCATGCAGCAGCAGTTGAACCCTAAGATGCTCAACCGCAGGGCCGACTCATTCTACGCCGGCGAGTTCACGCTTTTAAACGCGCAGGATTATCTGTTTGCGGGCGGCACCACCTATATAGCGTTCACTACCTATGAGGATGTTGACCCGGACGCCATCTGCGTGGACATGTGGGAGTTGTGGGGCATGGAAGGCTGCGCGGACGCAGACGGCAACGAATGCCCGCGTTATGTGCCCATCACGGACGAGACCCTCTACCGCGACGAGGGCATGGAAGAGGACGATGAGGAAGCCTGGGTATCGGCCAAATACATCCATGACGCTTATCTGGCGCCCGGTGCGCCCTACGAAGCCTATGCGTCGGAATACCTGAAAGTAGCTTCCATGGCCAAGGCCGTCACATGGGACGACGTGGGCCTGAAGAAGATTGACGAATATACCATCGACGTTATTTTTGAAATGCCCATCTCCGAAGCCAGCTTCTATATGCCTTATAACCTTTCCAGCAGCTGGCTGGTATACAAGCCGTTGTACGAGGCCAACAAGCTGTTCTATGACGCGGACGGCAACGCCGTGGAAACGGAAGAGGAAGCCGCGACGGTGACGACCACCTACTGCCGTTCCGTCGAGTCGACCATGGGATACGGGCCTTATAAGCTGACGTATTACGAGCTGGATAAGCAAATTACCCTGGAACGCAATGAAAACTGGTACGGTTATAAGGATGGCAGGCATTTGGGCCAGTTCCAAACGGATAAAATATCCACGCAAATCATCACGGAACAGGCTACCGCGCTGATGGCCTTCCTGGCCGGTGAAATTGATATTGTTTCATTGGTAGCGGGCGACATGGAAAAATACGCGACCAGCCCGTATATCCGTTACGAGCCGCAATCCTATACCACCAAAATAACCTTCAACACCGATTACGCCAAGCTCTTAGAGCACGGCACCAACTCGCAGATTATGGTTATTGACGAGTTCCGCCAGGCATTCTCCTACAGCCTGGACCGTCAGACCTTCGCCAGTTCCTTTACCTCCGCGGGGACCGCCGGCTTTGGCCTGCTGAACTACATGTACGTATACGATCCCTTCACGGGCGCGCTGTACCGCGATAACGACGCCGCCAAGGACGCCTTGGTCGCGCTGAACGGCTTGACTTACGGGGACGGCGGCGATTACGCCACGCTGGAAGAAGCCTATAACGCGATGACAGGGTACCGTATGTCCGCCGCCAAGGAACTGATGGTAACGGCTTATGAAAAAGCGGTTGCCTCCGGTATCTACGATGGGGAAAGCCCGATAGAAATTACTTTCCGCGTCTATCAAAACGACACGATCTATGTTCAGATGTTCACTTACATTGAAGCGCAGCTGATGGAAGCCGTACGCGGTTCCGGCTTCGACGGCAAGCTGAAGCTGAGTATGGTGGTAGACCCCGACTATTATGAGACCAACTACTCCGGCGGCGCGGACATGATCTTTACCACCTGGGGCGGCGCTTCCTTCTCTCCATTTGAAATGCTTGGGCAGGTTTACTGCGACGCGTTTGACGGGTCCGGCAACCAGATGGAAATAGGGTTTGATACAACCGCCATCGCACTGACCTTTAACGTGGACGGCGCCGATGTGACCGCGTCCCTGAAGGAATGGGCGGATTGGGCCAACAGCGACCTGACCTTATCCTTAAATGAGACCATCGCGCCCTTTGGCAGCCTAACCTATGATACGCGCTGCGCGTTCTTCGCAGGCATGGAACGCTGCTTCCTTTCCTACTATACAACGACCCCCGTCTATTACCGCAATGTCGCCTCCTTGAAGTCGCAGAAGGTGAACTACGCGGTGGATACCTGCCTGCAGCTGGTGCTGTTCGGTACCGTCCGTTATTACACCTATAACTACGACGACGCCGGATGGGCGGACTATATCGCCAACAATACCCTGGATTATTAACACCCACCGCGATTGTCAAAGCGTGTGAAGGCGCAACCGGGGACGGGCCTGATAAGCCCGTTCCCGTCCTTTATTCGTTTTGGCTGTTTTGTTGCCAATACGTAAGCCGCCGAGCCGGATTTGTATAGAGGGATCTTATGACTAAATACATCATCAAGCGTATCCTGCTGATGTTTTTAACACTCTTCATCATCATGACCATCTGCTTTGTACTGATAAAGATGCTGCCGCTTCCGGCCATCCGGGTACAGGGGCGCGATGTGAACCTGATATTGGCCAAACGCGAGCAAATGGGTTACAACCGGCCG
>WRBZ01000074.1 GCA_009784305.1 Synergistaceae bacterium | reverse complement strand
TTCAGCGGAGGAAAGGATTTCATTGCAGAAAGCTTTCAAATTGACCATTTGCTCTTCCGTTATATCAGAAGCGTCATAACGTGCCTTTACAGGTTCAAAACTAGCATAGTAATCCGAAAACTCCGCCATTCCTTTTGCCGTTTGACCGCGTCCGTTCATTAGAGTCAGCGCCTCCGCCAAGTATTCATCCGAATGATCCTGTACCGGCAGTCCCATTTCAATCCAGAAGGGTTTAACCATGGCAAGGCGCTCCATTGGAAGCATTCGCTGCAGGTGAACTTGGTTAATATAGTTGAGCTTATCAAAATCAAACACAGAATGTTTACGTACTACACGTTCAAGGCTGAAAAGAGGAGCAGCTTCCTCTCTCGTAAAAATTTCTTTATTTCCGCCCGGGGACCAGCCCAGCAGAGCAAGAAAGTTAAATACCGATTCCGGCATATAACCCATGTCTCTATAGTCATAAACGCTTGTAGCTCCATGCCTTTTTGAGAGTTTTTTCTTATCCTTGCCAAGTATCATCGGTAAATGGGCAAATTTGGGAGGCTCCCAACCAAGAGCTTGATAAATAAGCACTTGTTTGGGAGTATTGGATATATGGTCCTCGCCCCTTATTATGTGACTGATTTCCATGAGATGATCATCGATTACGCACGCATAATTATAGGTTGGCAGGCCATCCCCTTTTATCATCACTATATCTTTAAGTTCATCGGTACCCATTTTCTGAAGACCATCGCTTAGAGATTCTATGCGTCCGTAGATAATATCATCAAACGACGAGTTAATGCCGTGCTCAACTTTAAATATCAAAGCATTTCCCTCGCTGTAAGCTTTTCCTTCATTCAAAAGCTGTTCTGCATATTTGCGATACAGCGGAAGGCGCTCGGACTGCCGATAAGGCCCGAAATCCCCGCCCTTATCCGGCCCTTCGTCCCAATCAAGCCCAAGCCATTTCATACCGTCCATTATCGTTTGTTCGTACTCCTTAGTCGAACGTTCAAGATCGGTATCCTCAATACGAAGAATAAAAGTACCTCCGGTATTTCGGGCCAATAGCCAATTGAATAAAGCAGTATGACCCCCTCCTATATGTAAAGCGCCCGTTGGGCTTGGAGCAAAGCGTACTCTCACATTGTTTTTAATCACACTAATTCCTCCTGTAAATCTAACTTGTGTAGTAATAGAATTATAACAATTTTTTATCAATGATTAGTGTAAAATACTCACAATACAGTGCAACATTTTAAATTAAACGAGGACAGAAAATGAACACATTCAAATTCAGTTTCAAAAATGATTACAGCGAACTTGCTCATCCTAATGTTTTAAAAGCTTTATCCGCTCTCGGGAATACGCAATTTGAAGGCTATGGGCTCGACGAATATTCACTCAGGTCAGGAGAACTGATTAAAGCAAAAATTAACAAATCCTCCGCCGATGTGCATCTAATAAGCGGCGGTACACAGGCAAATTTAGTTGTTATATCTTCCGTTCTTCGCCCGCACGAGGCTGTCATAGCTTGCGAGAGCGGACACATATTCGTTCATGAGGCGGGAGCAATTGAAGCAACGGGGCATAAGATTTGCACCGTAAAAGGCGCTGACGGAAAGCTGAGCGCTGGCGATATAGAAAAAGTTTTAAATACTCACACCGACGAGCACATGGTTAAACCTCGTCTTGTATTCATATCGCAGTCGACCGAGATCGGATCGGTTTATAAAAAAGAAGAACTGACAGCAATTTCAGAATTCTGCCGAAAAAGTAATCTGTATTTGTACCTTGATGGAGCAAGGTTTGGCGCGGGGATCAACAGCGATTCATGCGATCTGACATACAGCGATATAGCGAACTTAGTGGACGTGTTCTATATAGGCGGTACGAAAAACGGGGCGTTGTTCGGCGAGGCTATCGTAATTTGCAGGGATGAGTTGAAACCAGATTTTCGCTATTTTTTAAAACAAAAAGGAGCATTGATTGCAAAAGGAGCAGCAATCGGTACACAGTTTGAGGCGTTATTCGAAAACTGTTTATATGACGAACTTGCCAAACACGCCAATAATATGGCTTTGAAACTGGCAAATGGAATAAAAACGTTAGGTTACGGATTCCTGAGCGAGCCGGAAACAAACCAGATATTCCCGATATTCCCCTCAGAAACTGTAAAAGAGCTGCATAATTTGTATGGCTTTTATGACTGGCAGCAAATAGGCGATATGACCGCCGTCCGATTGGTCACTTCGTGGGCAACGCCTGAAAGTATAGTTGATGAGTTTTTGTTTGACCTGTCAGGCACTTAAACGATAATTATGAAAAAGAAAATAGGCATAATAGGAGGTATCAGTTCAGCTTCAACGATACAGTATTATAGAACTATTACAGATTTATATTTTAAACAGTTTAATAACTATTATTACCCTGAAATAATAATTGATAGTTTAGATTTTCAATACTTTACAGATTTAGAAAACGAAAACAAAAAACAGGAATACATAGATTATATTGTAAGATCAACTAATAATCTAGAAAAAGCGGGAGCAGGTTTCATAATTATGGCTGCCAATTCACCACATTCTGTATTTGAAGAAGTAAAAAAACAAACTAATCTTCCTATGATTAGCATTGTCGATACAGCAGCCGTGTATGCTTTGAAGAACAACCTGAAAAAAGTTCTGTTAACAGGAATTAAATATACGATGCAATCTGATTTTTACCCAAAAGGATTTAACAAATTGGGTATAGAAGTTGTTATTCCAAGTGAAGAACATAAAAGTATTATAAATGATATTATTTTTAGCGAATTGGTTATTAATAAATTCTTAAATGAAACAAAAAAGCAATTCTTAGGAATTATTAATTCTTACTATGTCGACGGAGTTATTTTAGGATGTACGGAATTACCTTTATTGGTTAATCAAAATGATACAAATATTAAATTATTAGATACACTATCGTTGCATTGTGACGCAGCGTTACAATTCTGTATCAATGAATAAAGAAAAATTTACGGTATATATCATGCTATGTTCTGACAACACTCTTTATACGGGGTGGACAAACGACATTGCAAAAAGGATAATGTTGCATAATAGCGGAAAAGCATCAAAATATACGAGGGGCCGTTGTCCGGTGACCATATATTACACGGAAGAGTTTGAAACAAAACAAGAAGCAATGTCAAGAGAATTCGCCATTAAAAAAATGAGCCGTGAGAGTAAACTGAAGCTTAAAATGAATGACGGGGACAATTACTGAACTCAAAAGGGAGTATTTGCTGGCAAGTTGGAAACAACGTCGAGGAGTTAGAGGTTTTTCCATTAGATATATATTATTATCCAATTAGTAATTATTGGAATTTCTCAATGAACAAAGAATAAGAGGGGGTAAAATATGCCAATATCTGTAGGTATCGACCTTGGAGGGCATAGTATTAAAGCAGGGCTAGTGGAAGATGGAGTTATACTTAACAGGATAGAGGAAAAAACCGAATCCCGTTATCATGAGCCTGTTATAGAACAAATTGGGAGAATAGCAAAAAAGCTTGGTGCGAACAGCAACATTCCAGTGGGCGTCGGAATACCGGGCGGATTAGACGTTAAGCGTGAAAAAGCTTTAATGATAACGAATTTCATCAACTGGAACGGCTTGCCCTTGCGTTCTATGATAGAAGAAGCATCTGGAGCTCCTGCAAAAATAGAAAATGACGCAAACGCTTATGCTTTGGGGGAAGGATGCAAAGGAGCCGCTGAAGGTCTTTTGGACTATGTCGTTCTTACTCTCGGCACAGGAATCGGGGGAGGAATAATAACAGGCGGAAAAGCATTATCGGGCTCACATGGGCTTGCCGGAGAACTTGGGCACATAGTCATCGGGAATGATGAAAAATGCGGCAGCGGGTGCGGAGGCAAAGGACACCTTGAGATATTTTGCGCAGCCGACGGGCTTAAGCGTGCAGCCATTGAAAGTAAACTTTATTCTGAAGGAGAAATTCCTGACATGAAAAAACTTTGGAATATGCGCAATCAAAAAAACGTAGCGGATTTCTGGGATTCTATGCTTGGCAACCTGGCAAAGGGAATAGCTACAATAATACACGTGCTTGATCCACAGGCAATAATATTTGGCGGAGGATTGTCCCGTGGAGAAGGATTTATTGATTCTTTGCGCCCAAAAGTTCTGCCATATCTTGGAATACCATACCGGGAGCTATTGGATTTAAGACTGAGTATTCACGGTAATGATGCTGCAATAATAGGCGCTGCGGTCTGTGCCGTACGGGAATAATAATGAATTTTAAAATCCCTCCTTATACAGTCAAACGCAGCTATCGCGCAAAATACCCCCGGATCGTCATAAATTCGAAAGGTCATGTTCCATTTCTGGAAATAGTCATTCCCGGCAAATTTGACGAGTCGGAAATTCCATATTTCCTGGAGAATAATAAATCCTGGATTCAGAAAACATGGGAGAAACAAATGAAGAAGTCTGCTATTCGCCTTTCTTCCATCAATCTGCCGGTCAGTATTCCTCTGTCCGCAATTAATGAAACATGGGGGCTTGAACGTGATGAATCCCTTGAAGATTCTATTCTTGAATGGGATCATGGCGTATTGAAAATCTCTCCCCAAACCGATATTTCAGCCGCCGTATCGCTCCTGAAGCATTGGCTTTGCAGTAAGGCAAAATTTCATCTCATGCCGAGCCTGTGGAGATTAGCGGATGAATTTGGTTTTTACGAGCTTAAAGGAGTACGTATCAGATGTCAAAAAACAATATGGGCGAGCTGTACGCGAAATGGCATGATAAGTTTGAACTGCAAGAATCTTTTTTTACCATCCCATCTTGTCAGACACGTATTTTTGCACGAACTTTGCCATCTGCGGGAAATGAACCACTCTCCCCGTTTCCACTCATTACTTGAAAACTTTGATGAAAACGCGAAAATAAACGCCGCCTCCATAAAAGATCAGTGGCTGTACGTGCCGGGTTGGATCGAGAAATAAAGTAACCGGAGCTTATTAACTTTGACAATAGAACGTTTGAGAATTAAAGGTTTTAAAAGTTTTGGCTCAACATACGATTTTAACTTTACCGGAAAAAACCTCTCGGCAAATGTAGGACTGACTGCTATTGTCGGCCCGAACGGAAGCGGAAAAAGCAATATTTTGGATGCATTACGCTATGTATTGGGCGAATCAAGCTCATTAAAACTAAGAATATCCCGCCTCAGCGATCTGCTTTTTCAAGGCAGCGCCTCTTTATCCCCTTCAAAAGAAGCTGAAGTTGTTTTGGTAATTTTTCCGAAAAACGCAAATATGGAAACCGGGCACAAAGCGCGTTTAACTGTAAAACGCAGATATGACGCTGAGGTTGGCTCGATATATTATATTGACGGAAATCGTGTAAGGTTGCAGGATGTTGAGGATATCAAGCAGCGTATAAACCTTTCAGGTGATCAATTCGCGTTTATAAGCCAGGGCGATGTAGCGGAGGTCATACATCAGAGGCCGATGCAACGCCGGGCTCATTTGGAAGCGCTGT
This sequence comes from Synergistaceae bacterium, assembly GCA_009784305.1. Lineage (GTDB taxonomy): Bacteria > Synergistota > Synergistia > Synergistales > Aminobacteriaceae > WRNQ01. The sequence continues at coordinate 167 of WRBZ01000074.1, read as the reverse complement.
TTGGAATAGACAGGTATCGAAAACGCAGGGAGGATACCGCGAACAAACTGAGCATTTCGGAAACCGAGATGCTGAGGATCCAGACGTTGATTCAGGAACTGAACGCAAGGAGAGAGGAACTGGCGCCGGAAGTTGCGGTGGCTGTAGAAGCTCAAAGCATCATAGAT
>WRBZ01000073.1 GCA_009784305.1 Synergistaceae bacterium | reverse complement strand
CGAAACGCTGAGAGCTATGGGCGTTCCTATTGAAGCAGACGGAACAGGTCTCATCAAAGTCACTGGAGTTGAAGAACTTAACAACACGCAGGCAAAAGTGATCCCGGACAGAATTGAGGCTTGCACGTATATACTCAGCGGAATCATAACCGGAAGCGAAGTCACTGTAAAAGATATAATTCTGCCGCATGTTGACGCTCTCTTGGCGAAGCTTGAGGAAGCAGGATGCAGATTTACGGTAAAGAGCAATTCAGTCACCGTTCATCCCATGGAAAGGGTAAAAGGTTATCTTCCATTACGCCCTATTTCAGTAAGAACGCTTCCTTTTCCGGGGTTCCCAACAGACGTGCAGCCTCAGACAATGGCTGTCTTAGCGCTTGCAAACGGAGTGAGCACGATACATGAAAACCTTTTTGAAACAAGATTCATGCATGTGGCGGAACTTAACAAGATGGGGGCAAATATTGAAGTTAGCGGCAACCTCACCATAATACGAGGAGTAAAAGAGTTAAAAGGAGCCAGAGTGACAGCTACAGACCTCAGAGCCGGAGCAGCCCTTATTCTGGCGGGGCTGGCCGCGCAAGGGGAAACTATCGTAGAAGGATTTGATCATGTTACGCGAGGGTACGAATCAATAGATAAAAAGCTGTCATCGCTCGGTGCAAAAGTGCATATCGAAGAAAATGAAGCTGACTACTGAAGGTAAAATAATTTCAAATATAAATGTCCTTGCGTTTGTAGGCCCCGCAGGGACCGGTAAAAGCGAGCGCGCCCTTTCTGTAGCGCGGGAAAATGCAGTTGATTATATTATTGACGACGGTCTGATAATTGCGCGCGGGCAGATAATGACAGGTAAAAGTGCGAAAACTGAAAAAAATATGGTGCGCGCAATACGTCGGGCTATTTTTTACGACCCCGAACACAGGCAAAAGGCAATAAGTTTTCTTTCGTCAAAAGCGCCCTGTAGAATTCTCATTCTTGCAACATCGGAAGAAATGGTGCGAAAGATACTGAAAGCGCTTTATCTTCCTGATCCGGATAGAATAATCAGAATATCCGAAGTTTCAACTAAAAAGGAAATTGAGAACGCCCTTCGTGAACGGCGTGTGAATATGCAGCATACCATTCCGGTCTCATACGCGCAAATCCAGCGAGGATTTGCGGGAAAACTGGTGCGGCAAATTAAAGGAATATTCAAATGGGGAAAAGATGATCCAAAAACGATAGTAAAACCCCCATTCAGCTTCAGCGGAGATGTTATTATCGAGAAAAATGTCCTTTATACAATAGCCCGTCATTTGCTTAATTATGGGAACCGTGTTAAAAAAATCAAGGAACTGGAAATCGAATCGGACTCAACCGGGGGAGCGATAACGGTTGATGTGACACTGAATATAAGTTCATCTCCAAAAGAACAGAGCGTATTTGAGATTGCAAAAAAACTACAGCGTAAAGTCAGAAGAGGCTTAGGGTACTTTACCGGAATAGATATAATAAAAGTTGACATAAAAATTGACGAGGTGTCATTCAATGAATAAAGAAATCTACTCAGTTTCCTCGGCATGGGCGGAACTGGAAGAGCGCGTTAGAAACTGCCGAGCGTGCAAGCTTTGTGAAACACGAACCAATACGGTCTTCGGACAGGGAAACAGAGATAATCAAGTGGTGTTGATAGGGGAAGGGCCCGGAGAAGATGAGGACCTGCAGGGCCTCCCGTTTGTAGGGAGAGCGGGGCAGCTTCTTACGCAAATACTGGAAGCCGGGAAAATTTCAAGAGAAGATTTGTTCATAATGAACATAGTTAAATGCAGGCCGCCTGAAAACAGAGTGCCGACAACTGAAGAAATGGTAAAATGTAATCAACATCTTGATTCACAACTTGCGTTGCTTCGTCCAAAGATAGTTGTTTGTTTAGGAAATACTCCAATGAAATGGCTACTTCAAACAACCGAAGGTATAACAAAAATTCGTGGAAAATGGTTTGACTGGAGAGGGGCGAAACTTATGCCAATGTTTCATCCCAGTTATCTTTTAAGAAACCAGTCGCGCGCGGAAGGAAGCCCTAAACATCAGACATGGCTGGATGTTCAGGAGCTCAAAAAAGCGATAGAAAATATATAATTATTGCATAACTACAAAACGGGGGGATAAAATGGATTTGCCTGGAAATGAATTGAAAAGAATACCAACCCATTTGGCAATCGTATTGGATGGAAACGGACGCTGGGCAAAAGAAAAGGGCTGGCCGCGCCTCATGGGTCATCGTTCGGGGTTAAAAAACCTCGAAGCTACTACAAAGCTCATAAAAAAATATGGAATACGATATTTCTCAGTTTACGCTTTTTCAACTGAGAATTGGAACCGCCCCCTAAAAGAAGTGGACGGGCTCATGAGCTTTTTCCGTTTCTATATTAGAAATAAAGTTGAAAAAGTTTATGCGGACGGCGGGAGGATCCGGTTTGCAGGGCGGAGAGACAGGCTTCCGGGCGACCTTGTAGAAATGATGATAGAGGCTGAAGAGCGTACGAAAAACGCAAGCATATTCGATATTATTCTTTGTATCGACTATGGCGGGCGTATGGAAATAATTGACGCCGTAAATTCATTAGTTTCAAAGGGTAAAGTTTTAAGTAAAGACGGGAAATACGTCCCCATAAGTGAATCCGATATAAGGGATAATTTATATTTACCGGACGTCCCAGACCCCGATTTGATAATAAGGACAAGCGGAGAGCTTCGCACAAGTAATTTTTGGTTATGGGAAAGCAGTTACAGTGAGTATTATTTCACCGAAACCTATTGGCCTGATTTTAACGAGGCAGAACTTGTAAAAGCTTTGATATCCTACGAAGAAAGGGACAGAAGATATGGCTCCGTTAAAAAGTAAAGAAGTAGCGCGCCGCGCTGTAAGCGGAGCTTTTGTTGTAGCGGCAGTTCTTTCCGGTATATGGTACGGGAGCTGGTTATGGGTCACGGTAGTTTCTTTTTTCTCCATGATCTCATTATTCGAGTTTTATAGGATTATTTCAACGCGAACGCACTTATCCAAAGGAGTTGGATATATAGCTGCCATTCTTGTGTTGATTTCAACGACTGAAGGGCTTCATCCTATTTCCATTTCATTAACATTGGCTTTAAGCGCTTTTATAATTCTGATGATCGAAATAATCAGGCGCCAGTCTAAAGGAGTCAGTGACGCAATGTTTAATGTAGGCGGGACTCTTTCTGGAATACTTTATGTAACCATACCATGGTGCTTTATGCTTCTTTTGAGAGATTTTCCAACAGGCAGGCTTATTCTTATTTCCCTTTTCCTTTGCACTTGGGGTTGCGATGTAGCGTCATATATAATCGGATCACGCTGGGGGCACCATATATTGTGCAATAGAATAAGCCCTAATAAAACTTTTGAGGGATTTCTCGGGGGACTTGCGGGAAGCATTTTTACGGCAGGAGTTTTAGTGTTCGCGTTAGAACAGGGAATAACTCCAATATTATGGATAGGAATAGTATGCGGAACTCTTGGACAAATGGGCGACCTCGCAGAATCTCTTCTTAAAAGAGAAGCCGGGATAAAGGATTCTGGCAGCCTTATTCCCGGACATGGCGGAGCTCTTGACCGTTTTGACAGCATCCTTATAAATGGACTTTTTACTTATGTGCTATGCATAGTTATTTATTCGTGAGTTATGAATAAAAAAAACATTGCGGTAGTTGGATGCACGGGGAGCGTTGGAGGAGCGGCGCTCGATATATGCAGAAAATATCCTGAACATTTTGAGGTGCGAGGTCTTGCGGCAAACGATAACTTGAAGAAACTAAACATCCTGGCACAGGAATTTGAAAAAATAAATAAGCGTTCAAATATACTGACTTGCCTTTCAAACAGTGAGGCTGCGAAACAGCTTGAAGTAAATACGCCGCTTGAAGAATTGGTGATACATGATGATATTGATCATATCGTATTTGCAGCTTCAGGGACGGATACCATAAGAGCCCTTCAAAAATCCATATCCGCCGGGAAAGAAGTTTCTTTGGCCAATAAAGAAAGTATAGTGGTAGCAGGTCATTGGGTACTCCCTTTGATTAAATACAAGAATCAGCTGCGCCCATTGGACAGCGAACACAACGCTTTATGGCAGAGCCTTCATGGAGAGGATATCAACAATGTTTACTGCGCTTACCTTACGGCCTCGGGAGGAGCATTTTTGAATTACCCCATTGATGAACTTGATAATGTGACTCCGGCAATGGCGCTGAACCACCCCGTATGGAACATGGGGCAAAAAATAACGATAGACAGCGCTACCCTTATGAATAAGGGTATCGAACTGATAGAGGCGATGCTGCTTTTTGGACTGGAGCATCATCAAGTAAAGGCCGTTATATCTCCGGGGTCTTTCGTTCACGGACTTTTAGAGTTCCGTGATGGTTTTGTTAAATTATTGGCTGCTTCCCCCGATATGCGTTTGCCTGCGCTTGTGTGCTTATCATTCCCCGATCGCCTGCCATTGAGGATAAAAGAGCTGACTCCTGAAATTCACCCAAAGACAATTTCATTTGAAACCCCTGACGAAATGCGTTTTCCCTGCTTGAAGCTTGCTAAGGATGCAGCGCGTGAAAGAGGCCGCCTTCCGGCACTTATGATAGGAGCGGATGAAATAGCGGTCGAAGCTTTCATTGATGGTAAAATAGGTTTTACAAATATAGCGAAAGTTGTGGAAGAAGTTATGTATTCGTGTAACGGTGCCGGGCCGAATACGCTTGAAGAAGCTATAGATATAATTGAGACGGCAAAGATCCGCGCAAGAAAAATCATTGAAGGAGGATAACAATGTTTATCAGTTTGATTTCTTTTATTATTGTAATAGGAGTATGTGTCATTGTACATGAGTTCGGACATTATAAGACGGCAAAAATGCTGGGTGTGCAGTCGCACGAATTTGCCATCGGCATGGGAACTGTCATTTATCAAAGAAGAGATTCGGAAGGAATGTTATGGTCCATACGCGCTTTTCCAATAGGAGGGTTTGTTCGTATTGCGGGTATAGCAGGTCCGGGAGAGGGGGGCGATGAGGAAGGGGAAACCGTAAAACCGGGAATGGGATTCAATGATAAGCCGGCTTGGAAAAGGTTTTTGATCCTTGCAAACGGCTCTGTTATGAACATAATATTGGCAATACTTCTCACAGCGTCAATTCTTTACGGGCACGGAGTATTGGATATGCAAAACGCCCGTATAGGTGCAATAATGCCCGGTATGCCCGCTGAAACCGCTGGATTTTTACCAAACGATAAGATAATTGAAATTAACGGCAGAATCGTCAATGATTGGCGCGAGATGACAAAAGAGATCAGGGAGAATGCCCTCATAGGAAGCGTAAATTTCAAGGTTGAACGCGAGGGTAAAATTTTTGACATTGATGTTGTTATTCCTGTCAACGAGGAGAGCAATGTGCCAATGCTCGGCGTTACACCATCCACAAAAACTTATACGCTGATTGAATCTATAACAGGCGCTTGGGGATATGTCGTAGGTTTAAGTATTGAAATGCTCAACGCGATATTCAAGTTAATTACCGCAAAAGAATCAATAGATGTCGCCGGCCCCGTTGGTATTGCTACTATGGCAGGGCAGGCGGCGCGCGCGGGCATTTGGAATTTCATAACTTTCTTAGCGCTGATAAGCTTGAATCTTGGGCTATTAAACCTTTTCCCGTTT
>WRBZ01000072.1 GCA_009784305.1 Synergistaceae bacterium | reverse complement strand
TGTGTTTACAAATATATGAGGCAATTTCTGAAACACGCTCAAGCATCTTTTTACCTCTGATTTCCCGCAATGGCTTTCCGTGAAGCCTGGTTGAGCCGTATCTTGCAGGTATTACGATATATATATCCATACTAAAAAGCCCCCTATCTGATGCTAAAGATACCACTCCTGTAAAACCTCAGTCAATATGATTTTTCAGAAAAAGGCTGGAGAAAAGCACAATCGATTCTCTCTGCCAAAAACGTCTTGTCAATAATACCAAAAAAAGCTGTGTTTATGGCGTATATACCGTATAATATGATATAAAGGTGAGGGCGGGAACGATGAATCCTGCATAAATCAGAAAGGTGATGTAGCGTGAAAAAGTTGAAATTGCAGGGGAAGATACTGTTGTGGATATTGCCGGTGGTACTGATTGTTCTGGTCGCTATTGAGTGGTCGGTTTTTGTTAGGATTCACGACTATTCGGAAAGGAATATCAATATGCAACTGGAGCATAATGCCGCCATCGCTTCCGGCCTGGTGTCCGGCGGGCTGGAAAAAATGCTTGTAACAGTTCGTACTTTGTCTTCAGCTTTGGGCGGGATGGACGGATACGCGCCAGGGGCGCGTGAACAGGCATATAAAATGACACGCAACGTATATACAAATACGCCGGGACTACTGTCAATATGGTCGGTATTCGAGCCAAACGCCTTTGACGGTCGGGATTCCGACTATAAAAGTGAAGAGAACCCATCGGGTAGAATAGTTGCCATCTACAGCGGAAATACTGCCGACCCGGATATGACCTGGAATTCGGACGAGGAACTGGCGGATGCGGATTGGTACAACAAAGCGCGCTTATCCGGCAGGGAGGCTATTCTGAATCCTTTCTTTTATAGCTATACCGGCAAGCCGGGGGACGAGATTTTGATGACGACAATCGCATTCCCTATCCTGAGAAACGGAAGCGCCATCGGAGCGAGCGGCATAGACCTTCCTATAGATTTTATGGATGCCTATGGTCGTGCATTGAAGGTTCCGGACGGAGGTTCCATTGCTTTCTTCTCCAATGACGGAATGATCTTGGGCGGTATGGGACAGGGTACTGAGGGGAAAAGCATCTCCGAGGTGAAGCCGGAAGAAGCCAGGCGCGCGTTGCCGCTTATCACTGCCGGCAAGGCGGATCACTGGCTGGAAAAGGACGCAGGCGGCGACGTCTTAGTGACCTACAATCCTATAGTCGTCGGTGAAACCGGGACACCATGGGCTATTCGCATTACCATTCCTCAAGCGGAAGTAAACAAAGAAACGAATTTTCTTCTGATAATTTCTTTTGCCGGCCTCATAGTTATTTGCGTGGCGCTGGCTTTTCTTGTGCGATATATTGTCAAACCGATCCGAACGACCGCGAGTCTGCTCACTTGTTTCGGCGAGCTGGATCTTCGGGACCCAAGCGTGAGCCTTGGGCTGGATACCTCAGCTATGGAGCGCGGGCACGACGAGATCGCCGATATGTTCAAGGCTTGCGAGAGTTTGAGAAACAACGTGGTTCAGGTAGTGGAATCGTTGCGCGATGAAGCTCAGAACTTTTCCGAGACGGCGCTGAGACTTACGGAGATCTCCGAGAAGACCGCCGCTTCTATGAAAGAGGTCAATGCATCCGTGGAAGAGGCCTCCAATCTGTTTCATGCCAATACGGAAATGATTGAAAAGACGAACGCCGGAATCTCTGAGGTATCACAGTCAGCTTCTTCTGCTGCCGAGGAAGTCTTAGAAGGAGCTAAAGCAACATCGCATACAGCCGCTCTAAACCAACAGTCATCCCAAAATGTTAAAAACGTTATTTCGAGAATACTGCATACGGAAGAGCGTTCTAATGCCGGAAAAGAATCCATCGATAAAGTCAGTGAGTCCGTTAATAACATGATCGGATTCATCGCCACCATCACGGGTATTGCGGATCAGACGAACCTTCTGGCGCTGAACGCGGCAATTGAGGCGGCGCGCGCCGGGGAATCCGGCCGCGGATTCGCCGTTGTTGCGGAAGAAGTCCGCAAGTTAGCCGAGGAATCCGCCAAAGCAGCCCAGGAAGTGAATAAACTGATCACAACGTTGCAGAGCGACACGCGTACTGCCAGTGACACGATCGGGGAAATGAAGTCAGTGCTCGGCGAAGTGACTAAACAGGCAGAAGTGGTTAGGCAAAGCATGGAAGACGAGTATAAAGAAGTGGAATTCCTTAATGGAAAAATGCAGAGCATTGCAACGTTAGCAGAGGAGCAGGCGGCGTCGAGCGGCGAAATTGCCAATACAATAGCTCTGGTTGAGCAGACAATAGCCAATATGACGCGCAACCTGAACGATATCAGGCAGGTGACGATGGATACTTCCATAACCAGCAATCGTGTGACGCAGGAAGCTCAGAATGTCAACGTCGGTGTAGAGCGGTTAGTCAATCTATTATCAATGTTCCGGTTCGACCAGAAATAGGAATTTTATAAGCAAAAGGGAGGTAACACAATGCAGTTTCAGGATATATTTTTTCGTTTGGAGCGGTTTTGGTCCGACAAAGGATGCGTTATCCAGCAGCCTTACGATATAGAGGTTGGCGCAGGGACGATGAATCCTGCCACGTGCCTCAGAGCTTTGGGGCCGGAACCTTGGCGTGTCGCTTACGTCGAACCTTCAAGACGTCCCACGGACGGGCGCTACGGTGAAAATCCAAACAGGCTCCAGCATTATTATCAGTACCAGGTCATTATTAAACCTACTCCGGACAATATTATCGATTTATATATAGAAAGCCTTATCGCTCTTGGCATTGACCCGTCCGAACACGATATAAGGTTTGTCGAGGATGATTGGGAATCACCGACTATCGGAGCTTGGGGGCTTGGATGGGAAGTCTGGCTTGATGGAATGGAGATTACACAGTTTACTTATTTTCAGCAGGTGGGCGGCGTTGACATGGAGCTTGTCCCTGCGGAGATAACATATGGCATAGAACGTATAGCGATGTATGTGCAAAAAGTTGAAAATGTATATGACCTTAACTGGGTGGGCAAAGTCTCTTACGGGGATGTTCATCTTAGCGGGGAGATAGAAAACTCTCATTATAATTTTGAAATTGCCGATGTAAAAATGCTTTTTCAGTTGTTTTCCATGTATGAAGCTGAGGCGAACAGGATACTTGGCGCTGGATTCGTCCAGCCTGCTTATGACTATGTATTGAAGTGTTCACATACATTTAATATGCTGGATGCCCGCAATGCTATAAGCGTTACGGAGAGAACGGGGTACATCGGGCGCATCAGGGCGCTTGCTTGCCGCTGCTGCGAGGATTGGGCTGCGAAACGCAGAACTATGGGATTTCCTCTCATAAATAAATTTGGAGGCGAATAATATGGCTGTTCAGAATCCAGCTCCTGTATTCAAGAATGTGCTGTTGGAAATCGGGACGGAGGAGATTCCTTCAAGATTTCTCCCTGACATCATTGCAACAACTGAAAGAATAATAAAAGAAGATATGCTGGAGGCAAGGATCAATTTTCAGGAGGCTTCGGTTTACGCTACTCCCCGGAGATTGGTTATCCTGCTAAGCAATGTCAGCGAAAAACAGGAAGATATAGTCGCTTCATTTAAAGGCCCGTCATGGAAGAATGCTTTCAGTGAATATGGAGATCCGACGCCGGCGGCTTTAGGATTTGCCAAGAGCAAAGGAATGAGCGTAAATGAGCTTAGCGAGCAAACGATCGACGGGGTGAAATACCTCTGCGCCGAAACTAAGGAGATAGGGAAAAACTCCATGGATTTATTCCCTCAGATATTCCGCTCAATTCTAAGCAAACTGGTGTTTCCAAAAAATATGTACTGGAAGGATCCAACCGTCAGGTTTGCCAGACCTATCCGCTGGATATTGGCGCTTGCGGATAAGAGCATTATCGAATTCGAATACGGCGGGTTGAAAAGCGGGTGTGTCACATCCGGTCATAGATTCATGGGAGCTAAGAATATAGAGATACACGACGCGGCGGAATTTATGGGAAAATTGTATGACAACTATGTTGTCCTCGATCAGGAAAAACGAAAGCAAAAGATGCTTGCGGGAATAGCCCAACTGGAAAGCGATATTCGCGGATCAGTTGAACTCGACCCCGAAGTCATAGAGGAGAATTTATACCTTGTCGAATACCCCGTTCCTTTCAGCGGCTCTTTTGATGCCCGATATCTTGAAATGCCGCAGGAAGTCCTTATAACTTCAATGAAAAAGAATCAGAAGTACTTTGCCGTTCACAACAAGGAGGGCAAATTAGTCAACTGCTTTGTCGGAGTAAGCAATAATCGCGCTGCTGACATGAAAGTCATTAGTGCAGGCAACGAAAAAGTTCTCAGGGCAAGACTTGAAGACGCTGTTTTTTTCTGGCATGAGGACCTGAAATTTCCTCTCGCTGCAAATATTGAGAAACTAAAGTCGATAGTCTTTCAGGAGAAATTGGGGACAATATACGATAAAGTTATAAAAACGCAGGAGCTTGCACTTGAGTTGTGTAAAATGCTGAAGAAAGAAGATATATCCAGTTTGGTCGGCAGGGCGGCATACCTGTCCAAAGCAGACCTTGTTTCCAGCATGGTTTACGAATTCCCTGAACTGCAAGGGGTTATGGGACGCGAGTACGCCCTTAAAAATGGTGAATCTTCAAGGGTTGCTGTTGCACTATATGAACAATACCTTCCGAAATTTGCGGGCGACAATACTCCAGGCGATGATGTCGGAGCTATTTTAGGTATAGCGGACAGAACAAATATTATAGTGATGTGCCATAAAGTTGGATTTGAACCTACCGGTTCCCAGGATCCTTATGGCCTCAGGCGCGCGGCGCGTTGTATAAACGAGATTATTTGGGATCTCAGGCTTGACGTTGATCTTTTTGAATTGACCGGAAAGTCAGCTGCTGCGAACGATGTTTCAGAAGAAACTATGGAAAAAGTGTTCTCATTTTTGAAACAGCGTATGTTGATGCAGTTCAAGGAGAAGGGGTACGACCACGGTATAGCCTCGCTCTCCGTTTCCGTAACGGGAAACCGTCCACTTCAGGCTATCAGATTCATAGAAGCGCTCGCTAAAGTCAGAAACGAAAAATGGTTTGAGGAGCTTATCCTGTCGGCGGTAAGGGTAAAAAATATATTATCGAAAACCGAGCCCGAGGCCAGAGAAGGTGAAGTCAATCCGGAACTTTTCGTTAAGGATGCGGAGAATAAATTATTTGATGAAATCAAGAATGTATCGGAGAAAACCTCTGACGCTATATCAAGAAGTGACTGGACCGCCCTTACGAATTGCCTTGCGGAGCTTTCTCCCTGCATATCGTCGTTTTTCGAGGACGTGCTCGTTATGGATAAGGACGAGAATGTTAAGGCCAACAGGATTCGCCTCCTTGTAAAATGTAATGAATTGTTTGAACAAGTAGGCGACATTTGGGTGCTGAAATAAGGGACGCATCTGCAGCGGGCGCGTTTCCTTTACCCATGACATTTTCATTGTCTGTTGGCATATAACGAATTATTTACAGTGGTAATGAAATGTTTTATAGTATGGGAAAGTATTGAAAGATTGTTTATAGCATCACGTTTTGGTATAGACAGAATATGGAGGACGGTATGATGAGGTTTGTGGTAGCGGTTTTTATGTTTGTTTTATGCTTTACTGTGAATATTGAATACACAGCAGGTAGGGGAATCGCCTTTGCCAAAGATACGAACAAG
>WRBZ01000071.1 GCA_009784305.1 Synergistaceae bacterium | reverse complement strand
CAATATAATTTAGTAACAAAAGTTTCTCCCAAAATAATTTAGTAACTATTATTTCTCATATTTTTCTATTTCAAAGAAGAGAGACCCAAAAGTGAAAGGTGCATGACCGTGGTTTCAATATTATGAAAAATGATTGGCGTTTATGTTTGATGAAAAATCGGCGCATATCCATATTTTGGATCGGAGTGATAAAACTTGCCTGAAGTTAGTTTGCTGCAACTGGAAAACATAGGCAAGGAATATTTTGGGACCCGTGTGCTGAAAAATGTGTCTTTCACTCTGAATAAGGGAGAGGTTCTGGGGTTGGTCGGCGAGAATGGCGCCGGTAAATCTACCTTAATGAACATCCTGTTCGGGATGCCGGTCATTGTGAATACCGGCGGATACGAGGGAGCTTGGTTTTTCGACGGGAAAAAGGCGGACTTCAAATCCCCGTTCGATGCTTTAGACGCGGGAATAGGTATGGTACATCAGGAATTTTCCCTCATTCCGGGTTTTACCGCCGCGGAAAATATCCTCCTCAATAGGGAGGAATTGAACAGTTCGGTGTTAGAACAGTTCTTCAGCTCTCGTATATCCACACTGAACCGCCCTGCCATGAACGCGCGCGCCGGAAGAGCCATTCAGACTCTGGGCGTGGATATCAGTGTTGACACTATCGCCTCCGAAATGCCGGTGGGATACAAGCAATTTATTGAAATTGCCCGCGAAATTGACCGCACAAAAACCCGCCTGCTGGTTCTCGATGAACCTACGGCTGTTCTTACTGAAACCGAGTCATGCATTCTGCTCGACGCGTTGCGCAAGCTGGCCGAAAGCGGTATAGCGATTATTTTCATCTCTCACCGCCTTCAGGAAGTTCTGGAGCTTTGTGATAAATTGGTGGTCCTCAGAGACGGGAGCGTCGTAAAGGAGACGCCCGTGGAAGCCGGGACTATACAGCCGCGAGACGTTGCGGCCTGGATGGTCGGGCGCAGCGTGGAGGACTCTGTTGCCGTGCGGCCAAGCCGTGCGACTCAGGAAGAGGCGCTTAAAGTTGAAAACCTTTGGGTGGACATGTCTGGCGAGACGGTAAGGGACGTGTCGTTCACGGTTCACAAGGGTGAGATATTCGGTATCGGCGGCCTTGCTGGACAAGGCAAGCTTGGCATACCTAACGGCATTATGGGGCTTTCACCGGCTGGAGGAAAAGTCAGCGTGTTCAATAAACCCATAAAGTTTGACTCACCCCGTCACGCGCTTGACAGCAAAATGGCCTTCGTCTCGGAGGATCGGCGCGGAGTTGGGCTTTTGTTGAACGAACGCATTGACTGGAACATAACGTTTACAGCCATGCAGGTGCAAAACCGTTTCCTAAAGAGCATTTTAAAAGGATTTATATTAATACGCGACGACGCAGCTATAGCCGAGGAGGCAAACTACTATATCAAGGCTCTCGAAATCAGATGTACTGGTCCAGGCCAGCGTGCCGTCGAGCTTTCAGGCGGCAATCAACAAAAGGTATGTCTCGCCAAAGCTTTTGCTTTAAAACCTGAAATTTTGCTGGTATGCGAACCAACACGAGGCATTGACGTCGGAGCCAAAGAACTGGTGCTCAACACTCTTCGCCACCATAACGAAGAGTATGGAACAACGATCATAGTAACCTCGTCCGAGCTTGAGGAGCTTCGAACCGTGTGTGACCGCATTGCCATTGTTGATAATGGGACAATAGCGGGAATCCTGCCTGCGAGCAACCCCGCCGAGGATTTTGGCATATTGATGATGGGGGTAGGCGCGAAAGACACTTCCTTAGGAGGTGGGGCGCGTGCTTAATAAACTCGTCGACGCGGTCGGCTGGGCTCGAATCATCATTGCGCTGTTTTTGTTTTCGCTTTTTGTTACCGCGCCATTTGTAGGAGTTTCGGTATCCACCTCGCTGTCGAACACGCTTGAGCGTTTCGGCATGAACGGAGTGCTGGTTCTGGCGATGGTGCCGATGGTTCAGTCCGGCTGCGGTCTAAATTTCGGACTTCCTTTGGGACTCATAGCCGGACTTTTAGGCGCTACGATTTCCATAGAACTGAGCGCATACATCACTTCAGTAGCGGCTGTGGTAGGTCTTGGCAATGCAGCCAGCTTTTTCATCTTCATAACCGCCATCTGTATAGCTGTTCCAATCGCCGCCGTTTTGGGCTACTTTTACGGGCATCTATTAAACCGCGTCAAGGGTGATGAAATGATGATCGCGACTTACGTGGGATTTTCCTCCGTATCATTTATGTGCATCGCGTGGCTTCTGCTGCCCTATCGAAATCCCACGATGATATGGGGATACGGGGGCAGCGGCTTGCGCACCACCATCTCCGTCAGTGGATTTTGGCATCGTGTTTTGAGCGGCCTATGGACTGTAAAGATTGGGAACTTCACCATTCCGACAGGGATGTTCCTATTTTTAGGCGTTATGTGTTTTCTGGTATGGCTCTTCATGAGGACAAAAACCGGCACAGCATTGACCGCAGCGGGGTCGAACCGCGAGTTTGCCCGTGCGTCCGGTATTGACGTCGATAGAGTGAGGATCATATCAGTAGTGCTTTCCACCATTTTGGGAGCGATTGGCATACTGGTCTATATACAAAGTTTCGGATTCATCCAGCTTTACATGGGTCCGTTCTACATGGCGCTTCCGGCCGTGGCCTCCATCCTCTTGGGAGGAGCTTCCGTAAACAAAGCGTCAATATGGAACGTGGTAGTGGGGACATTTTTATTCCAAGGTATCCTGAGCATGACCCCATCGGTCATTAACAGCATACTTCAGACGGATATGTCCGAGGTAATACGCATAATCGTCAGCAACGGAATGATCCTCTACGCTCTTACGAGAAAGGTTAAGGTAAAAAGATGACGCAGAGCCGGATTGCGCAAAAACTTTTTCGACTTATCACTGACAACGCCGTTCCCATCATATTTATAATCATTTCGGCCGTGGCTATTCCTCTTTCAGGATTCTCGGCCACTTATCTGGTGCAGGAGCTTTTGACGCGTATTGGGCGGAACTCGTTTCTGATTTTGTCGCTTCTTATTCCTATAATGGCAGGTATGGGGCTAAACTTTGGAATGGTTTTGGGAGCAATGGCGGGGCAGATTGGGCTCATTTTCATCTCCGACTGGGCTATAGTCGGAATTCACGGCATTGTTCTGGCTATGATCATCGGAACGCCCATATCTGTAGCACTTGGCCTGTTATGCGGCAACGTCCTGAACCGTGCTAAAGGGCAGGAAATGGTAACTTCCTACATTCTGGGTTTTTTCATCAACGGCATTTACCAGCTTGTAGTTCTTTACTTGATGGGCGGCATAATTCCAATAACTGACCCTATTCTCGTACTTTCCCGAGGTTATGGCATACGCAATTCCATTAACCTGCTTGGGGTACGCACCGTCCTTGACCGGTTGTTTCCAGTTCGTATTGATTCTTTCACGCTCGGAGCGTTTCATGTAGAAAATATCAGTATCCCGGTAGCCACTTATCTTGTGATTGCCGCATTCTGTTTTTTCATTATATGGTTCCGCAGAACCAAGCTGGGGCAAGATATGCGAGCGTTAGGCCAGGACATGGCTATTGCCGACTCTGCCGGTATTCCGGTCAATCGCACACGCGTTATTGCCATAGTAATATCGACTGTACTTGCTTGTTACGGGCAGATAATTTATTTACAGAACATGGGGACACTCAGTACGTACAGCAGTCACGACCAGGTTGGAATGTTCTCAATCGCTGCGCTTCTGGTCGGCGGAGCCAGTGTGTCGCGTGCCGGGATAGGCAACGTTTTTCTTGGCGTAATTTTGTTTCACCTGATGTTTATTGTGGCCCCTGCGGCAGGTAAAGAACTGATAGGCGAAGCTCAAATCGGGGAATTCTTCCGCGTCTTTGTATCCTACGGAATAATAGCTTTGTCACTCGTTTTGCATGCGTGGAAACGACATAACGAGCGCATTAGGGCGCGCCGGGCCCTCCGAATCCCGGCAGCCGGGGCGGCCGCTTCAAAGGAGGGTACACAATGAGAACGCTGCTAAGAACTGTGGCTTTATGTTTCTTCGCGCTTCTGTCGGTGCTGCTCTTTTATTTCGGACGGGAACATCAGGTTTTTATCGACAACAATACTATTGAGGTGGAAGGCGACAGATTTAGGGCACTAAGGTTAGTCAGAGTGACGGTAAACGACGCAAAGCCAATGGAGCTTATGCAGCGCGAACGCGACCTTGTTAAGGTGGTGGGACCGTCATTCAGATTCAAAGTAGAGGTGATGGACCAGTTTGGCGAAAATGTTGAAAAGGTGATAGAAAAAGAGTTGAGGCCTGGCTTTGCGAAGAACCTGATGCTCTCCCTTCCCCTAATAGCATCGGACAGGGACGATTATATCCTTCCGCCGCCGGTTTATGTACCGCCGCCACCCTCAACGCGGGAAGCGGCTGCCAAGGACGAAGAAGGATTGGTCCCGCAAGAAAACGAGGAAGTAAGGTGAAGCAGTAATCTTCATCAAATTGTTATACAGGATTAAGATTTGGAATAAAATATCAGGAGGTGTTTTATAGTGAAGGGATTTACGCGGTTTTTCTCATTGTTTTTAGCATTTGGTGTTTTGTTATTTAGCGCAGGAATAGCAGTAGCTGCTCCGGATTTTCACATTGGTGTAGCTACGATGACGGTCTCTCAGTCGGAAGACCAGTATCGCGGGGCGGAGTATCTTATTAAGCTGTATGGCGATGTAGCATCGGGCGGGATGATCAGGCACGTCACTATGCCTGACAACTTTATGGCGGAAATGGAGACCACGATCACTCAAATCGTAGGTCTGTCGGATGACCCCAAGGTTAAGGTCATTGTCGTCAACGACGCGATACCAGGTACGGTTGAAGCTTTCAGACGCGTTAAGGAAAGAAGACCGGACATCCTTTGCTTTGCCGGACAGCCTCAGGAAGATGCCCTGATGATTACAGAGGTCGCAGATCTTTCAGTTAGCCCGGATAACATCACAAGGGGATATCTCCTTGTTCACTCCGCGAGAGAATTGGGCGCGAAGACATTCGTTCATATCTCATTCCCTCGCCACATGGGCTTCGAGCTTCTGGCAAGAAGACGCGCCATAATAGAGGAAACATGCAAAGACTTGGGTCTTGCGTATGCATATGAAAGCGCTCCCGACCCGACGAGCGATGTTGGTCTTCCCGGCGCGCAGCAGTACGTGCTTGAACAAGTTCCAAGCTGGGTAGAAAAATACGGAAAAGAGACAGCGTTCCTCGTTACCAATGACGGTCTGACTGAACCGCTGCTCAGGCAAGTTGCGGCATATGGCGCTATATGCGTGGAGCCCAGCTCCCCGTCGTCACTGATGGGCTACCCTGGAGCCTTTGGAGTGGATCTCAAAAACGAGAGAGGCGACTGGCCGGCTATAAATAAAAAAGTCGAAGAAGCCGTGGTTGCCGCAGGAGCCGGTGGACGCATGGGGACATGGTCATACTCGTTCGCTTGGAGTCAAACATGCGGCCTGGCTGAGTACGGAAAGAACATCGTTGAAGGCACTGCAACGCTTGGCAGCTTAAGCGATCTGTGGAAAGCCTACGACAAATTCACGCCTGGAGCGAAGTGGAACGGCGGCGTATATACTGACATCAACACTGGCGTGACACTGCGCAATTTTGTATTGGTCTATCAGGATACATACGTATTTGGCAGAGGTTTCATGGGAACTCCGGAGCTCGATATCCCAGAGAAAAT
>WRBZ01000070.1 GCA_009784305.1 Synergistaceae bacterium | reverse complement strand
TGAACGTGTTCAGCATTATTGCCGCGCGTTGTCGCAGAATCTTGCAGCCACGGAAAAATATAGAGATATTATCGATTCCGAATTTATCAGCCTGATCTTTCGAACGAGTCCGCTGCATGACATCGGAAAAGTAGGAATTCCTGACGCAATTCTGCACAAATCCGGGCGGCTGGAACCTTCTGAATTTGAAATTATGAAGACTCACACAACGATTGCCGCCCGCACACTGGATGCGACTCTCGTGGAATTCCCGGGAGTTGCGTTCCTTAAAATGGCAAAAGACATTGCCGAGTCACATCACGAAAGGTTCGACGGGGCCGGTTATCCGTATGGTTTGAAGGGTGCGGCCATTCCGCTTTGCGGGAGAATACTTGCTGTTGCGGACGTCTATGACGCGCTTGTTTCAGAGCGGATTTATAAGGACGCTTTCGCGCACGACTCTGTTGGGGCAATCATTGAAGAGGAGCGCGGTAAACATTTCGATCCGGATATCGTGGATGCGTTTTTGGCCGTAAAAAATAAATTTCTTGAAATTCATAATCGTTTTAACGACGTTTAAGGAAACTCTGAATAATTCTTATTTGCGTTTATACCGGCGCCAAGAGGACGGTAATGAACAATAAAATTGCGTTTTATAATAAAATAAATACAAGAATTATGGCAACGCTTCTCGTTTTATTAACTATTACCACTGTTGTCGTGGGCATGGTGAGCAGGAGCAATATACGCCGTCTGTACGAAGATTATTTTACCGCGCGCGTGCTGCAATCCAATGCCCTTATCACTAATATCATTCGCAACGAGGATATAAATTACTACGTTGAACTGATTAAAAATCAGGATGACGCTTTCAAGCAGCGTCAAATCCAGTCATTTCATGACCGTGAGGAATTGTTCAGGATTCAGGGAGAAAACACGGACGAAGAAAGACAACAGGAGTTGCTGAACCGGCTTGCGATTTTCCACGACGAAATGAACGTTTTTAAAACGGAGGAATATTGGAAAACTTCAGCGGAGCTGAGACAGCTTAGAGAAGTCAGCCATTCAACTTTTGTATATGTAATTGCAGACACCGGGCTGGTATCAAATGATGGGAGAAAGCTTTATACGTATATTTTTGACGCGGACGACGATATTGAATATGTCAACCCTGATATGGACGGGCTTGGAACCTGTTATTCCGGCGAGGATGAGATTATAGAAAAAGTATACGCGACCAGAAAACAGATGGATAAGGCTGAATATTCTTATGGCGAATACGGAAAGCTTTTTTTCGCGTATGCGCCGATATTCAACGATTACGGAGAAGTTGTCGCCATACTGGGAACCGACGTCGATATCGGGCCGATGAATAGAGAAATATCAAAGTCAATATTATTATTCAATTCAATTTTCATCTCATTCGGCGTTATAATAATACTGTTTATTTATTTTTTCTTCCGCCGAAGCATCATCACACCGGTGCGAAACCTGACAAATACCGCTTACGAACTTGCCGAGGGCAACGTATATGCCCCCACTCCTGAAACGGCTTTAACGCAACGTACTGAAATCGGGATACTGGCCCGGGCAATTAATGAAATGAGCTTTGTATATCAGAACATGCTGAAGAGCACCGCGAGTTTATTTGAAGCTGCGAATATAGGAAAACTGAATGTTCGTAACGACGCGTCAAAATTCAAGGGCGATATTAAAAAAGTTGTCAACCAGATCAACGATACATTTGATGCGACTACGCTGTATTTAAACAGCATCCCGGAAAGCCTGTTCATTATGAGCAGAGATATGGAAACATATTTCCGGAACGAGCGTTTTATTAATTTTTTCGGCGATATTCATGCTTCGGACTTTGTAGCATACATGCTTATGCCGGACAGTGATAACGAGTTAAACCCGCAGGATCGGCTCGATTTTCTTAGAAAACAGCTTGACGCCGTATTAATGCAAAAAGACAATAACACGACCGTTTGGATAAACGAGCTGTGTTTTTCAGTGATCTTTAAGGAAATCGATTTAAATAAGGAGATCAGAAACAGCATATTGGTAATTGCTATTAATATTACCGATCTTATGAAAGAAAAGGAAAATGCTCAGGCGGCATCAATAGCGAAATCGGCGTTTATTGCAAATATGAGCCATGAAATCAGAACGCCGATGAACAGCATAATCGGATTTTCCGAATTAGCCCTGGACGACGCGATTCCGCTTCGAACCAGAGAATATCTTGAACAGATCATGGAAAATTCGAAATTGCTTCTGACGATCATCGACGATATTCTTGACATATCAAAAATTGAATCAGGTAAAGTAGTGCTGGAAAACATACCTTTTAATCTGACTAAACTGTTCGCTCACTGTCAATCTACAATAACGCCGAAGGCAATGGAAAAAGGGATTGAACTTCAATTTAATATAGAAAAACTACCGGACAGGCTGCTGCTCGGCGATCCGACACGGCTGCGCCAGGTATTGTTAAATCTGCTATCCAACGCGGTAAAATTTTCGGGTGCGGGAAAGGTGATCGCCACGGCTTCTTTGAAAAAAACAGCAGGCGATCAGGTTTCTGTGCTGTTTGAGATACGTGATACCGGCATAGGCATGACGCCTGATCAGATAAATCGTATATTTGAGCCGTTCACACAGGCGGATGCAAGCACAACACGCAAATTCGGAGGAACGGGTTTAGGTCTTTCAATAACAGGAGAGATTCTAACGCTGATGGGCGGCGCCCTTTCCGTTGAAAGCGCCCCTGGCGAGGGCAGTACATTCTCATTTGAAATCACCTTCAATACGACTAAAGACACGGACGATAACTATTCGGATTCTTTTTATAATAACATCGTTAAACCTTCCTTTATCGGCGAAGTTCTTGTTTGTGAAGATAATTTTATGAATCAAAAAGTAATCTGCGAACATCTTGCCAAAGTAGGATTACAGACCGTCGTGGCGCGTAATGGCGCAGACGGAGTAGAAGCCGTTCACAATCGTGTTAAACATGGGAAAAGGCCTTTCGATTTAATACTTATGGATATACATATGCCTGTCATGGACGGTCTTGAAGCGGCAGAAAAAATATTTGAAATAGAAACCGGAACACCGATAATTGCAATGACCGCAAATATAATGACTGATGACAGAAATCTGTATAAACAAAAAGGAATGCGCGATTGTATCGGGAAACCGTTTACGTCGCGGGAATTGTGGAGTTGTTTATTGAAGTATTTAAAACCGGTTAACATTTCCAGCGTCAGCGAGTTGAATTTTCAAAAAGATGATAATAAAATACTGGATCAGCTCAAGAGTATTTTTGTAACAGATCACCGTACCACAATTGCCGAGATCATTGAGGCTATCAACACCGGAGATTATAAAATCGCTCACAGGCTGACGCATACGCTTAAAGGCAATGCGGGCATGATTGGCGCATCGCAACTCCAGCAAGCCGCAGCCAGGGTCGAAAACATGCTGGCAAACGGAGGCAACCCTGTTGAGAGCGATCAAATGAAGCTTCTTGAAACCGAGTTAAATTCCGTTCTGGATGAATATGCGCCGCTGCTGAATAAACCTGCTGCGGCGACGTCGCATAAACTGACCAATGAACAGGCGCTGGATCTGCTTGAACAATTGGAGCTTATGTTGAAAAACAGAAATCCCGAATGTGTAAACCTTCTTGAAAGTCTTCGAGAATTGCCCGGTACGGAAAAGCTGGCTCAACAGATAGAAGAATATGATTTTAAACCCGCTGCCGAGACCATTAATGAATTAAAAACGAAATGGAAGTGAGATATCATGGATAAAGGAAAAAAGGCCAGAATACTCATAGTTGATGATGAAAAACCCAATATCCTGGCGTTGACGCACATGTTAAGCCCGGAATATACCGTTTATGCGTCAAGATGCGGGCAGGACGCCATCGAAGTAGCGCAGGAATATATCCCTGATATCATTTTACTTGACATCATTATGCCGGAAATAGACGGATACGAAGTGATTACGGCATTGAAAAAGTCTGAAAAAACCCGGGGAATTCCCGTTATTTTCATTACGGGACTGGGCGGCGCCGATGATGAGAAAAAAGGGTTGAGCCTGGGCGCTGCGGATTATATAAGCAAACCTTTCAGTCCTGCAATTGTTCATTTACGCGTACAGAATCAACTGAAAATGATAAATAATCTCCGCGCTCTCGACAGGCAGTTCAAACAGCAGATTTTAATGACTTCAATATCGCAAAGCTTTTTAGCCGACGTTAATAAAGATGAAACATTTTCATCCACCCTGCGCATGATCGGCGAGTTCATGGATATTTCGCAAGTGCTGCTTTTTGATCTGGAAAAAGACGGATTTACATTAATCTGCAATAATGAATGGATTGATCCAAAGCTCGCACTTCCATCCCGTATCGGCGATAAAATGACTTTACAGGAGCCGATGTTATCCATTATCAAGGGTCTGGCGCCGGGCATTGAAAATAAAACATGCCTTCATTCAAATGACCCGTCTTTTAAGGCGGCAATGAGACCATACAGGGTTAATTTTGAAAATTATATTACCACGCCTACCTACATAAAAGGCAAAATGTGCGGAACGCTTGATTTTTCAAGGGAAGATGACGATAGAGAATGGACAGAGAGCGAGATTAACCTTGCGACCCATGTCGCCGGCATTTTTTCGGGAGTTTATGAACGCGAAGAGATGGAGCGCACAATATCGGCAAAGGAGATTGCAGAAAAAAGCAGCCGTGCAAAAAGCGAGTTCCTTGCCCGCATGAGTCATGAAATGCGCACTCCTATGAACGCCATAATCGGTATGACAAATATTGCCATGAATGTTCCGGATCAGAGTAAAAGAAATAATTATCTTCAAAAATCCGCTAATGCATCGCGACATTTAATGCGGCTTATCGATAATGTGCTTGAAATATCGGATATTGAAGATTATAAACTCACTCTTGCCGAAGCTGAATTCAAACCGAAGGTTATGCTGCAAAAGCTGTTGAATGAATTTGATTCGGAAATAACCGGCAAGCGGCATAACTTATCCGTCGACATGGATCCGTCCGTTCCTGAAACGCTTAAAGGGGATGAAAAACGGCTGTCGCAGGTTGTTTTCAGCCTGCTTTCCAACGCGATTAAATTTACTCCCGCACAGGGCCTGATAAATCTAAAAATAACCGCACGCGATATTGAACCTGATACTCTTACATTACACGTTGAAGTTATCGACAACGGCATCGGCGTATCAAAAGAACAAAAAGAAGATATCTTCAAGCTTTTTGAACAGGTTGACGGCGGATCAAACAGGAAATTTGGAGGTGTGGGTTCTGGTCTGTATATAGCAAAGCATATCGTGCGTATGATGGAAGGAGAAATTCTGGTCGATTCTGAACCCGGCAAAGGTTCCAGATTTATCTTTACGGCTAAACTGAAACGGTAGCCCGGATATTTTAAAAGACCCCATCATATTCATATACAACGGGATCGAATACGTTGAAATGCGAATCCCCCGGATATTTTTTATAAAAAATATCCGGGGGATTCCTTACGGAAACTCTGAATAATTGTCTGTGCGGGATGAAGCGCAAGACGCACGGAGCGCAGGAACCGAGGCATATATTAAAAATATGTTGAGGTTACGAGCACCGCGCAACGCAGCGATTCGCACGCACAGGCAATTAATCAGAGTTTCCTTAAGCCGGGATAAACATCAGGTCTGTATCCATTTCCAGATCCGAATCGTCCAATATTCCATCATCATCAATTTCTTCAGGAACTTCCAT
>WRBZ01000069.1 GCA_009784305.1 Synergistaceae bacterium | reverse complement strand
TCGCACACGTTCGATTTCAAATCGGTATGATTATATTCCATTATATATTTTCCCATATCCTCATGTGTATATGGAAAAACATACTAGATTAAAAGGACGATTTACATGATAAGAGTAACGGCGTTTAACGGAAGCCAAGAACGGATAGAAGTACGGCAAGCCTTATTCAAAAAGTTCTTGTACCATTCCCGGCTCGGCATACTGTAATTTTGGAATAGGAATGAAGAAGAAAGACGCCTACAGTGACGCTTAAGGAATTCAAATATGAGAAATTTCGGAGAAAATATTGCATGGTTATAAAAAAAGATTAATTAGTTATTTTAATTCTGTCCATAAGTTTGCTCATTTCGCCACTGTTCTCCTGAAGCTTCGTACTCTCAGTTTTAATACATTCAGCTGACAGGTTCGTTACCTCTACTATTTTTTGAATACTTATCATGCTTTCGTTAAGTTCCCCCACAGCGTTAGCCTGTTTTTGCGATGAAACAACAATACCTTCCATCAGCGAGGCTGATTTTCTGATATCATCAACGATTTCAGTGATTTTATGCGCCATCTCATTTGCAATTTCAACGCCCGTCTGAGCACGTTGTATAGAATTACCTACCAATGACTCGGTTTGCTTTGCGGCTTCGGCGCTTTTTGTGGCCAAGCTGCGCACTTGTTCCGCAACCACGGCAAAACCTTTGCCGAATTCCCCAGCGCGAGCCGCTTCAATAGCAGCGTTAAGAGCCAGAATATTCGTTTGAAAAGCTATATTGTCAATTGTTTTCATAGCATCATAGATATCTTGGGAAGCGCTGTTTATCGCCTCTGCTGCGCTTACCATATCACTCATTTTTTGACTTCCTATGTCAGCGTTACTCAAAGCAACGCGTGATACATCGCTCGCGTCGGAAGCATGTTTTGCGTTATCAAGCGCGTTCGAGTGGACTTCATCAAGCAATACCGACATTTTTTCCGCTGTCAGGTTTTGAGACCCTGCGTTATCTGAAAGCCTATTACTTTCCTTAAACAGCTCACCGCTAGATTTATTTACATTTTGAGCGCTGTGTTCAACGCTTACTATGACTGATTTGAGCGTTTCCGTCATGCTGTCAGCTTCATTGAGCATTTTTTGGATATTTTCAAACATTTTTTTAATATTATCCACCATAGAATTGATTCCGTCGCTCAATATTTCAAATTCAGGCATGTTGCGTACATCAACCCTGCATTCGAGGTTTCCTTCCGCAATAATGTTCAAATCCTGGCTCACTTGGATTATCGGCTTTATGATATTCTTTGTCATCCATCGTCCGACCTCGAATATCAGGAAAAAGAGTATCAGGGTGTTTGTGATGAAAAATACAATAAGTGAAATGTTTCTTGGCGTATACATGTAT
Organism: Synergistaceae bacterium; assembly: GCA_009784305.1. Classification (GTDB taxonomy): domain Bacteria; phylum Synergistota; class Synergistia; order Synergistales; family Aminobacteriaceae; genus WRNQ01. The sequence goes on along the minus strand of WRBZ01000069.1, from coordinate 4,400 downwards.
GAGTTTGTGATAACCGCCACAATAAGGAAGTCTCCATCCTGTCTTGCCACATAACGCCCGGGAGTTTCGAGATCAACGCTGCCAGTACCTTCTTTGATCGTGCCGACGCCGATTTCGGACAAGCTCCTTCCGGTTAACTTATTTTGAGAATCGCCCGCAATAGTGTCACCCGTTATAATCAATATGCGAGACGATATATCCGTTTTTACCTGATTCAGAATATTTTTAGGAGCAGCACTGATAAGAGCCTGCTCCAGGCGCTCCGGGCGCATTCCAGTCTGAACTATACCTTTTTCATCGTATCTTGAAACGCTTATATACTGGAAATAGATGCCTGTTCCGCTTATTTGCGGATCCTGTGCAAGTTCGAAATTCGGGTTGTCAAGAGCCGCAAGTATAGGCCGAGTCTGTTCGCTGCCGGCAAAATCAAAGCCATAGAATTCCTTTACTGTTCCCCATCGAAGAACTCCTTGCGCATCGCAAACATGAAGCTCGTCCACATGCAACAGATCGCGTATTCTGCAAAGAGCGTCATAATCGTCGAGAATTTCCGGTTTCAGCTTTATCATCTCGGCAAAAGCGCGTGCTTTCTCCAGATATATAGCGTCCATTTCCGTGCGTATACTTTGAACCTTGACGGCGTTAGAATCAATCAATTCCCTGACATCATCCAGCAATGCGTTCAATTTCTCGTCCGTCACTCTATTCACATTGATTGTCTGTATCATGTATGCGGCAGACATTGATATTATCAGCGCCACAGCAAAAGATAAAACTGCCAACGAAATGAATTTTTTAAGCATAAATCCGCACTTCCTTAAGTTTCTTAAATTTTTTTAATTATACACGATAAAATAATAAGACATTATAGCCGTTTTTTTCCCAGATTGAATGATATAGCGCTTCCTAACAAAAATGTTGCCGAACCAATCATGATAATTATTGTTGATATACCGCTTTTATAGACTATTGGCTCTCTAAACAATACGTAAACGGATCCGAGCAGAAGTCCTAAAATAATGGAATATGTGATTTTGTAATAATTCTTTAAAAGTTTTTCAATCAGTCTTGCCATGGAAAGGCCGCCAATTATTACGCCTATGCCAAGAGGCAATAATACTTTGCATATATCCAACATGAGCGAGATGTTTGTAATATCGGCCAATAAATGCCTGATAGATGAAAGCGAATAGGTTGCCAAAGGGTAAATACCCAGCAACAGTAAAACAAATGAACCGCTGATGCCGGGAATAACCAAAGCCATGGCAGCTATTATTCCGGCAAAGAATATAAAGATAATAAAAGGAACATCTATGGTTTTTATAACTTCAATCGGGTTTGTTACTGATACGCCTTTTAGTTCTGATATTATCAACAATCCAAAAAGGGGAAGCAAAACCAACGTAATTTCACCATACTTAAACCCGCGCCCCGGTTCCTTCACTTTGGAGTATATCGGTGGAATGATGCCAACTATCAAGCCTATAAAAAACAACATGGTCGGAAATGAATAATTTGTCAGGAGATAATGAATAATTGAACTGAACGTTATTATTCCTGTAACAGCGCCAAATAAAAAAGGAAATAAAAACCTCAGATATTTTCGGTAATCTTCAGTGAAATGATTCACAGTCTCGATCAGTTCATCATAAAATCCTAATATTACTGCAATAGTCCCTCCGCTTATACCGGGTACGATTTCAGTTATTCCAAACGCCAGTCCGTTAATAAAGTTCCTGAACAATGAACTCATCCCTAATCCTCATCTATATCAATATCCGTATCATGTTTGCGGACAGAAAAACGCAAGCTGCAGCTCTCACATTTATAAACCGGCAACGCGCGCCATACAGCATGTATATTGTTGACTGTTTTAACATCATCGCTCCCGCATAGAGGGCAATATTTCATGACAATGAACTTCTTCAAATTTTGTGACATCCTCTCAATTTACTTTTATTTTAATTGCTTTCCATACTTTTTCAGGTGTAAACGGCAAATCATACAAACGAACTCCGATGGCGTCAAATATGGCATTGGCTATAGCAGGAGCGGGGCCGTTTATTGCAACTTCTGATACGGATTTCGCCCCGTACGGGCCGGAAGGTTCATATGAAGGAACTATTATTACTTGCATTTCCGGGACATCAGGGATCGTAGGTATTTTATAGTCCCAAAGCGAATTCGTGGTTATACTTCCATTATTGTCGAAAATATGGTGCTCATTGAGCGTCCAGCTTATTCCATTCAGCACGGCGCCGTGTATTTGCCCCTCCGCGAGGTTTGGGTTGATGGCTTGCCCGCAATCGACAACGGACACGAATTTTATGACTTTTACCCGGCCTTTGCGAACATCGACCGCGACTTCGGCAAATTGGGCGGCAAATGGAGCGGGAGACTCCGAAGCCACAGCGGAAGCAACCGCTTGAAGCTGCCTTTGGTTGTTGCTATAAAAGGAATCTGAAGCAATTTTGGCGTAACTTATCTTTACGCCGCTTCCTGCGTCGCTTACAGCGCATCCATCCTGAAGATGTATTTCGGAAGCGGGACATTCAAGCATAAGAGCCGCTGCTTTACGTATTTGATCGGCCAAATCCAAAGCTGCCTTCATCACTGCCGATCCTGATAAGTAAGTTGTGGAAGAAGCATAAGCTCCCGTGTCGAATGGAGTTAAGTCCGTGTCAGAGGACAGCACTAAAACTTTTTCAACCGGAATTTGAAGGGTTTCCGCTGCTATTTGCGCTAAAACCGTATCTGAACCTGTACCTGTATCGGTTGCTCCAACGTAAAGCTGACATGACCCGTCATCCTGCATTTTTATAGCGGCAGAAGCCATATCAACCATAGGTATAGCCGAGCCTTGCATTGATACAGCCATTCCAACGCCTCTCACCCAATCTCCGCATCGTTCTCTTTTGTTTCTCTTTTCTTTCCAGCTTATTTTTTCAACGCCTATGTCGATACATTGAGATAATTTACATGATTTTATGACCTGGTCTACGCCTTCCGTTCCTTCTCCCACCTCTTCAAACACGGCGGAAGTTTCGCCTTCCTTAATATGCCATTCCTTCACATATTCGGGCATGTCAAGTTTTAATCGACGGCAAATGGTGTCAATATGCTGATTTAACGCAAAGAATCCCTGAGTGGCTCCACTTCCGCGGTAAGCCCCACCTGTAGGAAGGTTTGTATAAACGGAGTATCCGGTAAAGTTAACATTCTCAATTTTGTTAAAGAGCGGCAGAACTTTTGAAGCGGCGTTTGAAAGAACAGTAAGCGCATGACTGCCATATGCTCCGCTGTTCATAAGGTCGTTCATATCGAGAGCATTTATTTTACCTTCAGCGTCGAACGCGCTTCTAATATGAATGTGCATCTGATGTCGCATACGCGACATCGTAATAACATCTTTCCTTCGTAATTCGCACCTTACAGGGCGTTGGTGTTTCCAGGCGGCAAAAGCAACGTAAGGTTCGAGGATTATCTCCTGTTTGCTTCCAAATCCCCCGCCTAAACGCGGTTTAATTACCCTTATTTTATGAGCGGGAATTCCGGTTATCCGCGCAATAGAGCGCCTCGCATGAAAAGGAACTTGTGTAGTTGCGTAAATGACAAGCCTTCCGCGTTCATCAAATAAAGCGACTGCTGAGTGAGGCTCCATTGCGCAGTGTGATTCGCAGTGTGTGGTGTATGTAGCTTCTTCTGTCAATTCAGCATTATTAAAAGCCGCTATTACGTTCCCATACGAAAAATCTACTTCTCCCGCTATATTCCTGTCAGGCTTATAAGTGACCGGCAGCTTGACATGATCGTCTCCGCCATGTATTTTAGGCGCTCCGTCGTTCATCGCTTCTTCCGGATCAAATAAAGCCGTAAGCGGCTCAAATTCAGCTTTGATTTTTTTTGCAGCCCGCTCCGCTGTGTCCCAAGATTCGGCTAACACTGCCGCTATGGGCTCTCTCACATATCTAACGATTTGATTGAACATTCTTGTATCGTATGGAGACGGCTCGGGATATCCCTGCCCCGCAGTTGTATAAAGCGTTTTGGGAGTATTTTCATAAGTAAATATATCCACAACTCCGCTTACGGAAAAAGCCTCTGAAACGTCTATGTTTGTTATTTTCGCATGGGGAACATCGCTATACGCAAATGCCAGATGTAAAAGACCTCTTACGCCGATAGCGTAATCTGAGGTATAACGGGCGGTTCCGCATGCTAACGATAAATCATCTATTTTGGGGATACTGATGCCGACATATTTCTTAAATGATTTGTCATTCATGCTCTGTCCCTCCAGTAGTTTGAGGCTAATTTAACAGCTTCCATTATTTTTATATATCCGCTGCACCGGCAAATATTACCGTCAAGAGCTGTTTTGATATCATCTTCCGTCGGGT
>WRBZ01000068.1 GCA_009784305.1 Synergistaceae bacterium | reverse complement strand
TTGCTTTCCTGAACAACGTTGGCGAAATTATTTTCTACTCTGCGGAAAACATCAATCAGGACAGGGTCGAAATGAGTCCCTGCGCCTTCTTCAATGATTTTGCACGCTTCCTCATGGGTAAGGGCTTTCTTGTATGGCCGCACAGAAATCAACGCGTCGTATACGTCAGCGATTGCCATCAATCTCCCTTCCAGAGGGATGTTTTTGCCCTTCAATCCCATAGGGTATCCGCTGCCGTCCCATTTTTCGTGGTGAGTACCGACGATGGACAGTGTGTGTTTTAAAAATGTGTTGTTTTCCGAGTTGTTCATTATTCTTTCAATGGCGTCAACACCTACCGATACATGGGTTTTCATAACTTCAAACTCCTCAGCGGTGAGCTTGCCGGGCTTGTTGAGGATAAGGTCGGTTATGGCTATTTTGCCCACATCGTGAAGCTGCGCTGAAGACAAGAAAGAATTCATGTCCCATTTGGAAACTTCTTCACTGTATACTTCTTGCTGAAGCAACTCCTCGAACAGAGCTTTCAGATAATAATGAGTGCGTGAGATATGTCCGCCTGTAAGATTGTCTCGGAATTCCACAAGGTCGGTGACGGTATGAAGTACTGCGTTTTGAAGGTTAATGACCTCCGTAGTTTTTTCACTCACCTTTTTTTCCAGGTTTTCCGCGTAATCTTTAAGCGCCATTTGGCTTTGAACAATCAAAATATGATTGGCAATACGCTTAAGCAGCAGCGGGCCGGAAAAAGGTTTGGATACATAATCCACGGCGCCAAGGTCAAAGCCTTCCAATTCGCTGCTTTCATCACTTTTCGCCGTAAGGAATATGACCGGAATATCAACGAAACGAGGATCGGCTTTAAGCATCTTAATGGCTTCGTAGCCGTTTACTTCGGGCATATCAATGTCCAGAAGGATCAAATCAGGGGTAACGTTCTCAAGCGTTTCAAAAAGTTTGGCGGCGGACGGCGCGGGGTAGACTTTATAAAATGTTTTGAGCAGGTTTTTTCCTTGAGTCAGGTTGGCTATGTTGTCGTCCACTAAGATAATTGTATATCGGGTATTCTCCATGTATTACACCTCCATATTGCTATTGTTTATGTTTGATAGTTTTTTCACAATTTGAGAATAATTCATCATATCTATGTTATCCCTCAGCCAAACCGCTAGTCCGTCATCAGAATCGTATTCGCAGTTTTCAATCTCCGTCATAACTGTATCTATCTCGTCTATGTCATAGTTTTCACAGGCAGAAAGAAGTTTTATCAATGCTTCCTTATCCGGCTTGTCTTTTATAGGTTTAGGATTCTCTGCCGCTATTTCGCTAAGCATTTTAGTAATATCTTTCACAAGCTTCTCAGTGGCTTCGATAAAAGATGAGTTATTTATGTACACAAAGTTGAAATCTCCGTCCTTAGCCGCTTTTTCCAAGGCTTCCGCTTTGGCTGCCACGAAGTTTGCACAGATGCCGCGGCTTGAACCTTTTATTCCGTGAACATAAATTACGTATTCCGCTAAATTGTCCTCTTTTACATCTTTGGTCTTTTCAATAAGAGCAGGGGTATTTACCGCGTATGAACGCAACACTTCCAAGTAGGAAGTGCCATCGCCAAAGCGCTCAAGTCCCTTGATCATATCCAGTCCGGGTATACTGCCTTCAAACGCCCGCCGGTCAATCCCGCACCTTCTGTCCTGAGTGGAGCGTCTGTCCTGTCCGCTACGCATATCCATTGTCCGATTAGAGTCAGCATTCGTTTGTTGGCTTAGTAAATCATCCTGTTCCTTATTGCGTACCCAACGTTGGATTACCTCATCAAGTTCGTTGATTTCAATGGGTTTTGACAGAAAAGCCTGAAATCCCCTGCTCAGAAACATTTCCTCGTTACCGATAACAGCGTTGGCAGTAAGGGCAATTATAGGTATGTTTTTTGCGTATTCCGTCCCGATTTCTTCCCGTATGATCCTTGTGGCTTCTATTCCATCAATTTCTGGCATCATGTGGTCCATGAAAATTGTGTTGTATCTGACATTTTCAGCGCGGATGGCGTCTATTGCTTCTTTTCCACTGGTCACGCAGTCAATGTGCATCTTGTATGGCTTCATCATTCCTACGGCAACGTCCAAGTTGGTAACTATGTCATCTACCACAAGCACATGCGCGTAAGGCAGGTTCATACGCACCAGCTGCCACTTCTGGCAGCGTATGTTGTCGGAATAATTAAAATTCTTTAAGTTGTTCGCTATATCCGTACCGATTGTATCATCACTGACGAAATACTGCCTTATTATTACCGTGAAAGTGCTTCCCCTGCTATATTCGCTTTCCGCTGAGATCGAGCCGTCCATAGCTTCCGCTAATTTTTTGGTGATGTATAACCCAAGACCTGTTCCCTCTATTTTTCGGTTAGATCTTGTGTCCAGTTGAGAATAATCTTTAAACAGGCTGTCCAAATTCTCAGCCTTAATGCCAACGCCGGTATCTCTAATTTGAATTGTGACCCAAACTGAATCGTTTTCGCGCTCACACCTTAACGTCAGTTCTACAGTTCCTTCCCTTGTATACTTGAATGCATTGGACAAAACGTTGTTCAAAATTTGCTTGACTTTCAGCTCATCTCCGCAAAGGCGGTGAGGCAAATTCTCATCGATATCCAAAATAAATTTGATGGGTTTTTCTCCTTTGCGCATGATACTTTGTGTAACGGTGTCATTTATAAGGCTTGGTAATTCGTACTCGATCGGTATGAGTTCAAGCTTACCCGCCTCTATCTTGGAAATGTCCAAAATATCGTTGACCGTACTTAGGAGCATTTTTCCTGAATTATGTATTTTTTTCAGGTTTAATAGAATCTCATCGTCTAATCCACCGGCATTTATGGACAACTCCGTTAACCCGATAACGGCGTTAAGCGGAGTGCGCATTTCATGACTCATACGGGCAAGAAAATTGCTTTTTGCACTGTTGGCGTCCTGCGCCTCTTTCAACGCAGTTTCGAGTTCATACTGAAGTTGGATTTCTTTGGTTATGTCCTCAACGCTGCCCACAACGCCGACAGGGTAGTTGGTGTCGTCCAGTATGGGCGTGGTATACGTGCGGAATACTTTATCGTCAATTTCGGAAGTCCAATTCTGAGGGCCTTCATTGAAGGTTTTATGTACGTTTGCTATGATGTTCAAATAATCATACTTTTGCTGGGCGTCATAAAATTTTTGCCCTTCAACAGAAGAAGGGACGAGTCCAAGTTGTTTGAGGTACAGGCCGTTGAACAGCGTTATAATGTCGGTTTGATCTATAGACCAGATAATGCCCGAGTAGTTGGAGAGTACGGCTTCCATTCTGGCGGCGGTAGCGCTGATATTTGCAGTCATTTCATTTCGCAGCATAGCATTGGCGATGAGCAGGCTTGCAGAACGCAGTATGGATTCTTCGTTTACGGAAAATGTCCGTTCATTCTGGCAATCGTCAAATCCGACGAACCCCCAGAACATATCCTGTAAAAAAACCGGCAACACCAGGGTTGATAATGCGCCCTTCAAAGAAAAGTAAGCCTGTGCGCCTGCAGAGAGATCGCGCACAATGCCATTGATGCTATGCCCCTCCGATAACTTCTCATCCCAATCCGACATGTGGTCTCTGTACGACATGTCCGAATACTCGTCATTTTTTAGTGGCTCAATGCCTTCCGACCACTCATATAGTTGGGTGCAGCACAGGTCGTCATTCTTAGTATAGTTTTTCCATATGTATACGCGATTGACTCTTACAGTTTCAGCCATCATACCCATTGAACGCCATAAGTCGTTTTCAAATTCTTCAATACTTGATTGAAGCAGGATAGTGGCTACTCGGTTCACTGTATTCAGCAGATTGCCTTGATGCTCAATCTCATTCATCATATTCTTATGCTCTCTCAGGTCTCTCACGTACACTGCAGTGATATAACTATCTTCATAAGCGACCCGGACAAGCGCTACTTCCGATGGAAGCGGTGTGCCGTCCAACGTTTGGTGCATCCATTCATTGACGCTTCTGCCCTTCACATACATTTCCTCGACGTACTCTTTGATTTTTTTGGAGGAAAGCATTCCGTCTGGCTGATATTCCGGAACGAGTTTATCAGGATAATAGTCTTTACATTCCTGATGATTTCTTAGATTGAAGAACTTAACGGCTTCATCGTTGCAATGAAAGACTTTGAAATTCGTGTCCAACAGGAAGCTGCATAGAGGCATTGAGTCCAACAAAAGATTTGTGTGTTCATGCGCTTCACGGATTTTTGCAGTCTGAGCGTTGCGGTGCATAGCGCTGAACATCATCAAGCCTGCAGAGCGCAGTATATTGGTCTCATCCTCAGTAAATGTACGTTCCTGTTCGCAGTCATCAAAGCTGAAAAAGCCTAAAAATCGACTCTGCAGAAACAACGGGATCACCAAAGAGGATTTTATGCCAAGAGGAGCCATAATACTTTGATCAAGAGGCGTCAAATGAGATAACGGTCCGTTTATGTATTCGCCGCGTAAAAACTTGCATTCCCATTCTGGGTTTTCAGAGTAAGAAAACTTTTTGCCAATAGGAAAAGAGTTTTTTACACGGCTGGCGCTGCTGACCCATTCGTATTTATGGATGTAGTGAAGATCCCCGTCTATCATTTCATTCTGGAAAATGTGGACGCGATTGACGTTTACGCTGCGACCCAGGAGATCCAATGCTTCCATTATGGAAGACTCGAATATATCCTCGTCCGTTGTCGAGAGCATTACGACCGCCGCGTTGTTTACTGTGCGCATAAGCTGTTCCTGACGAATTCGCTTGATTGCTGCCTGGCGCAAGTCGAAATTATACGAGCTGAGAGTATTTCGCATATCACGTATCGTCCGCGCCAGCGCGCCGATTTCGTCTTTTCGGTCACTGCCGTAGATATCTAAGCCTTCCTCTTCTTTAGCTTCCGATACGCTTTGAGTTAAGCAGCTCAGAGGCACGATAACAAGCTTTTGCATCAAAACCCTGCTTATTTCAGTATATATAAGAAACGCAAACACTAAGGCAATCGGCAACAGAAGAAGATTCTTAATGTGGGCCGCGCCGGAGAATATGTTGCTGTCGATGAATACAACGGCAAGCCATTTTGTATCGGCGATCGGAGCGAATGACGCAAATCCGTAAGCGCCTTGCGTTAGTTTGATGATTCTCGGCTCTAAGCGGGTTGAAAAAGCTTCGTTCCTGCTTAAAGAGTATTCATTAATTATGGAAACCAGCTCCGGGGCGGGGCTTATTTCTTCGATGCGGTTTTTAATCTCGCCTCCATAAAACTCTGCAAAGGAGTTACTCATCAAAATATTACCTTGTTTATCGATGATATATCCCCTTACTTTTGATGTGTCATATCCGGAGAACATTTTATAGGCAACATCCGGCATTCTCAGCGCGGAACAAAACGCGCCCACAATTTCTCTATCCAACCTGACCTTATGTTTGATCCACAAATACCAATTATCATTCATTCTACTAATATCCAAGTCAAATTCATTAGGTGAGTCGATAGAATCAAAATACCAATGGTCGTTGGGGTTCGACGGATCAAGTATTTTATTCGAGAAGAAATCTGAGAGCAGCGCTCCACTTTCTATGGAGTACTCATTCAATGACCTTTGGATACCGAAATACAAACGTGTGTCCCGAAATGTATTGGCGTAGTCCATCATTTCGAAATAAGCCGGTGTCCTTCTCCCCATATATTCCTCGTTGTTAAACCAACTGGTTACGGCATTTGAGTTTGCTACCTTTCGCACAATGATGAGGTCTTGGTTTATAAATGATGAATGGAATCTTCTTGCGACCTCTGTTGAATAT
>WRBZ01000067.1 GCA_009784305.1 Synergistaceae bacterium | reverse complement strand
TCTGCCCTGGTTTATGAAGGTGAATTCGAAAGCTTCGCCGAAATTAAGGTACGTCTTGTCTATTTCTCCGAGTTCATCTTTACCGACGACTTCAGCAAGAGCTTTTACATCCTGATCCCGGCTATAAGCGGCGAAAAGCTGGCTTGACAGGCCCGGATGGTCTTCTCTGGTAAACCCTTTCCCAATACCGTCCTTCATCAACCTTGACAGGCTGGGCAGCGGGTCAATGGGCGGATATATGCCCTGCGCGTCGAGGGAGCGCGATAAAACTATCTGCCCTTCCGTGATGAATCCCGTAAGGTCAGGGATGGGATGTGTTATATCATCGTTCGGCATCGTGAGTATGGGCAGCATAGTGACGCTGCCGGCTTTTCCCTTCACGACGCCCGCGCGCTCGTAAAGAGTTGCAAGGTCACTGTAAAGGTATGCCGGGTAACCTTTCCGGCTGGGAATCTCTCCTTTTGCTATGGAAAGCTCCCGCAACGCTTCGCAGTAGCTTGTCATGTCAGTCATGATGACCAGAACATGTTTTCCAAGATCAAACGCAAGGTATTCAGCAGCCGTGAGCGCCATACGGGGAGTAGCTATTCTCTCGATAACCGGATCGTCGGCAAGGTTGAGGAAAAGTACAAGATTCCCTCCTGAACGGCTTGACGATAGGCTTTTCACAAAAGTCGCGGCGTCATCGTGGCGAATACCTATCCCCGCGAAAACCACGGCAAAATTTTCAACCCCGACAAGGCGCGACTGCGCAGCTATTTGAATCGCTAACTGATTGTGAGGAAGACCATCGCCTGAGAAAATAGGCAGCTTTTGCCCGCGAATCAACGTCATAAGCGTATCAATGACGGACATTCCGGTGCATATAAAGTCATGAGGATAGACACGCGCAACCGGGTTTATAGCCAAACCGTTTATATCGCGCTTTATGCCGCCCCGAACCGCTCCGCAGTCATCGCGGGGTTCGCCTAATCCGTTGAACGTGCGTCCCAGAATGGAAGGGCTCAATGATATCTCAAGCCCGCGCCCTTCAAAACGAACCCTTGCGCTGTCAGGGACAAGCCCTTCCACCCCCTTGAATACCTGTATCAATGTGGCTTTGTCACTTATCATTACGGCGCGCCCGCGTCTCGGAACTCCGTCGTTCCCGTAAACTTCCACTACATCGTCATATCCCAAGCCTTCAATGTAAGGCAGCATGACAAATGGTCCAAATATCTGATCTATTCCTTTGTATTCCGCAAGGGCCATTTTGTGAAATTCCTCCCCACTTTTTTTATCGCTTCGTCTTTACGGGCGGCAGGTTGCCGCCCCTACCCGTAATGGTTTTTTACTTTGTCTTTTAACTCTCAACGTGGGTTGCAAGCCTCTCACGGCCTACAGTCTCAAGCTGTGTTGCGAGGCGTCTTGCAAGATTATCGAATGCGCCTTTGTTTTCCGCGTTTATTTCGCGTACGTGAACAAGCTCGTCAAGCTCCTTCATCTTGCGAATAACTGACAAAGGGCAGCCTTCAGAAACGAGTTTTTTAGCCTGCTTATGGAAATCCATTATCATGCGCATTATAGTAATTCCCTTTTCGGGAGGGCAGAACGAGTCGTCGGTAAATGAGTTTTGCTGAAGATATGCGTTTTTAAGCAGCGCAGCAGTAAAAGCTATAAGTTTTTGACTGTCCGGCAGCACATCTTCGCCCATCAGGCGTATCGTCTGCTGGATGGTATCATCTTCAGCAAGAAGCCTGCGGGCTTCTTCCCGGAGTTTCCCCCACCCGTTATCAACGTTATTCTCATACCATCCGCGCACTTCTTCTCCATATTCGCTGTATGAATCCATCCAGCTTATCGCGGGGAAATGGCGGGAATGCGCAAGGTTGGCGTCAAGCGCCCAGAAACACCGGATAAAGCGTTTTGTGTGACGAGTGACAGGCTCCGTGAAATCTCCTCCGGGAGGCGATACCGCTCCTATTACCGAAATGCTTCCCCTCTCTCCTCCAAGCGTGACGACCTTTCCGGCGCGTTCATAGAACTCTGCAAGCCGTGTTGGCAGATAGGCGGGAAATCCCTCTTCCGCAGGTATTTCCTCAAGCCTGCCGGAAATTTCACGAAGGGCTTCCGCCCAGCGGGAAGTTGAATCCGCCATCAGAGCCACGTCGTATCCCATATCGCGGTAGTATTCGGCTATGGTTATACCCGTATATATGGATGCCTCTCTTGCCGCTACCGGCATATTCGATGTATTCGCAATAAGTATCGTTCTTTCCATGAGAGGGCGGTGCGCGCGCGGATCCTCCAATACTGGAAACTCTTCAAGCACCTGTGTCATCTCATTGCCGCGCTCGCCGCAGCCTATGTAAACAACTATCTGAGCATCGCTCCATTTCGCGAGCTGATGTTGGGTGACCGTTTTTCCGGTTCCAAAACCACCCGGGATAGCGGCGACACCTCCTTTTGATATTGGAAAAAGTCCGTCTATGACTCGCTGTCCCGTTATAAGGGGCTCGTCGGGCAAGAGCCGTTTACTGTACGGACGCGGAGTTCGCACCCCCCAGTACTGGAACATTTTGACCGGCACAACGCCCGATGAAGTTTTAATTTTAGCGATAACATCCGAAGTTTTGGCGTAACCGGCAGGAGCTATATACTCCACTGTTCCCTCGATGCCGCGCGGGGTCATTACCCTGTGCTCGACGAGAGGTGTTTCCGGTATGGATAAAAGTATTTTCCCCGCTGCTACGCTGTCCCCGACTGAAACTTTCGGCGTTACCTGCCATGACTTATCCATATCAATGTTTTCGGTACGGGTTCCGCGCGCGAGAAATATACCCTCTTTTTCGTAAAGGCGGTTCAAAGGTCTGCCAATACCGTCAAGAAAAGCCCCAAGCAGCCCTGGCCCAAGCGCAAGAGAAAGAGGGCGTCCGGTTCCTGAAACGGGCTCGCCCACTTTTACTCCGGATGTATCTTCATATACCTGTATCAATGCATCCTTGCCTTCCATGCGGATTATCTCTCCAAGAAGCCCTTTATCGGAAACATACACCATCTCACGCATCCCGAAATTCGAAACTCCCGAGGCACGGATTATCATACCGTTGACTGCTGTTATTCTGCCGGTCCTTTCCAACTTCAAATCACTACCTTTCATACCCTAAATTGCGGATAGGATGCGTGACGCTATTGTATCCGCCAAGTCCTCAGTCTTGGCGCGCCAGTCGGAAACAACGCTCCAATGTCCGTCCGCAGTCGATATCATCACACCGCCGTTAAATTCTCCGGGAACAGGATCGTAAGTTATATTGACCGGCATCAGTTTTCTGATGATTGCCGTTATCTCTTCTCCAAGCCCTTCATCCTCCGCAGACAGTTTTAACAATATATCCTGCCCTGCGGGGACACCTTCTATAGCTTCAATAGCAAGTCCCGCCAATATTTCTTTATAATCGCGCCTGTTGCGCAAAGCCTCGAGTTTACTTTGAAATATCGCGCTCGCCGCATCAACATATTTATTCTGTAACTTAATACGCTCACGATTGCACTCGCTTTTAGCGTCAGCAACCATACGGCTTGCTGTTTCACCAGCCCGTTTGCTTGCGTCCTTTAAAATTGCGTCACATTCGGCATCAAGCATTGCCTGTTGTTCATTGACCCACAGATTTATTTCGTTCCGCGCGTCATTAATGATTTTGTCACGCTCTGCGTCCGCCTGATGGATTACCAGGTTGCACAGTTCTCTTAATTTTGCCGACTCAATGGCATCTGAATCTTTTTTAACGGTCATTCCATTTTCACCCCTATTGCCTCCCGCACGTAGTGGGATAAGAAGTCAGAGTCACGTCTTGTGCCGTGTCTGTCGGGTATCTCGACAAGAAGCGGCAGCGATTCACGCTGGCGCAAGTTCTGGATTCTTTCCGGAATGCTTTCGGCAGCAAGTTCCGTTATCACCAATATCGCCAGATTTCTATCCTTCAACGCTTTGTCCACAGCTTCCGCCGTCTCATCGCTGCCATGCGCTATCACGCCCGGGATCCCCGCAAGCCTCATCAGGACAAGTGTATCGTGATTATCGCTTATCAGGAAAGCTTTCATGCGAACCGGACTCTACATCATAAGAATAAGAATGGAAATAACAATGCCGTATACAGCGATACCCTCTGCAAGCCCAAGGTAAATAAGCGTCTTTCCCAGCATTTCCGGTTTTTCCCCTATTATTCCGCACGCAGCAGCTCCGACATACCCAACCGCAATTCCCGCGCCTATACATGCCAGTCCGATTGCAAGGCTCGCTCCGATGTACCTGTATGTGTCAGCAGGCGAAGCTGAAGCAGCGACGGCATTTTCAGCCGCTAAAACCGGGATAACCGATAAACAAAGCATAACGAACAGGAAAATCATAGCGCCAAGCACTACACTGCGGGCTTTTACTCCATTAATTCCGCGTCCCTGCGAACGGGAATTGAGGTGGACCCCCGTGCCTATAGTGGCTAAAACCACACTTCCGAGAATTAAAATACTGTACATCATTTATCCGACTCCTTTTTACGAATCCGTATTTCTTTATATGCATATATCAGGCTGCCTATTAAAAATATAATACCGATAATGCGCATCCCCCTGGGATCTATATTACGCGCTCACATTGTTTTTCTTCACCTCTTATCAGTTTATTATGTATTTACTCACTCAGTCGTTCAAATATCAACTTAGCAAGGGTTTCCACATCGCCGTTGATAGTACCATCCATATATATCTCATACACTTCCTCATTGTCCGGCGGGGAAAGATTGAGCATCCAGCCTTTCTCTTTTGCCAGCAAGCTCAGAAATTCGCGCTGTGTTCTGCCATTTCCATCACGAAATGGATGCAGGTAATTCACCGCATCCAGAATTTCGGCAAGTTTTCGGGAAATGTTCGTTTTATCTTCCCTATTAATGCGCTTATATTCCAACATCAGATTGTCTATGAATTTGAGGGCGTTTTCAAAATGTGATAACGGAAAAAACTGTTTGCCGTCTTTACTGATTTCCACGGTTCGTCGTTTGCCTGCCCATTCGTATATGTCTTGAAATAAATGGTAGTGAATTGAAAACAATACGTCGGAATCTGTTATATGTATTCGTTTTTCTTTCAATTCATTGACGCGCTTAGTAGTAGCAGCAGTTTCAGCAAATATCAATGCTTCATTATTAACAATACCACCAAGATTTCTCAAGACTCCAGTTAATGGGTCAGTATAAACATAGTCGGGATCAATATAACGATAGTCTTTACTCATAGGACTTTTCCCTGGCAATAGTTGCCAACTGTGAGAATGTCATCTTGCCAAGACAATAATCGCGAATGATTTCAATGCTTTTTTTCGTCGGTTGAAAGCCTTCGTACATGTTGGAACCTATCGCTTCCGCTGTACTTTCCAGTATTTCCAGGTTAGGAAATGGAACGCCCATTATCGTTAAAGCTTGACGATTAATGGTGATGGGTATATATGACATGGATATGCCTCCTCAATTCTATCTGCGAACGTTATCATCATTTTTCGATATCTGCTTACTTAACCTTTCTTTTGCTCCTTTTGACTGTTCTTTTAAATTTCACGAAGGCTAAATTCAGTTCAATTGTGGTTTCATCGCCGGATACCTCCAGGGCGTCATCATCGAGAACATCCGCTAAAATCCCGCCGCTCTTTTGCATAAGCTCTTTTCGGTGAAGGCTGTCGGCGTATATTTAGTGTGTTGTCCCCTTCCGTTGGTTTTTATGATCAAAATTTTTGATCTTAAAGAATCCCACTCTTCCGAGTTTAAAGTGATGATATATCCTTCCGGAAACTTGTCCGGGTTATTCTTTAATGCTTGGTTTATCTCCCTGGTCTCCACGCCGTAAAGCTCCGCAACATCTCTATCCAGTAATACATTTTGTTCATGTAATACCAACACTTTATTTTCAACTTCCTTATAACTGATAATATCGCTCATTGTTTGCT
>WRBZ01000066.1 GCA_009784305.1 Synergistaceae bacterium | reverse complement strand
TTTTCAATTCCGATAACAATTATTGTAATCGCTTGTTTCTTTATTGCGAAACCACTTAATTCCCTGTTATTGGGTGAAAATTCAGCACGCTTGCTTGGGGTCAATGTATCATCATTGCGTATTTATGTTATTGTCATCACGGCAGCGCTTTCCGGCAGCGTGACGGCTTTTTGCGGCCCGATTGCTTTCATAGGTTTGGCGGTACCTCACATATGCCGGTCAATAAGCCGCAGCGGAGACCACTCAAAGCTTTTACCCCTTTGCATTGTGGTTGGCGGATCCTTAGCCCTCCTTGCTGACCTCCTGACTCATGTCGGGGGCGGAGGCGCAGTATTGCCTCTTAACGCGGTCACATCGCTTATCGGCGCACCATTTGTGATTCATGCGCTCGTTTACTTCAGAAAGCGCGGGTAGATCAAATGCTGTCTTTGAGTGATCTTTGCATGAGAACTTCTCACAATATTACATCCAGCGCCGGGAGCGGCTCTTTTATCGCGTTAATGGGAATTAACGGAGCGGGCAAGTCCACTTTGCTTCATACGATGGCGGGATTGTTGAAGCCTGTTTCAGGGAAGATCCTGATGGACGATCAGGATATTTTTAGTATGTCCGCAATGGACAGGGCTCAAAAAATTGCGATGCTTACAACGGAAAGAAGCGAAACTCTTTCGCTTTCAGTCAGCGAGATGATTTCTTTAGGGAGAAATCCTTATACGGGTTGGAGCGGCAGGCTTTCCTCCGAAGACAAAGTTATATTAGATGAAACAATTTCATGTTTCGAACTGGAAAGTTTTCGCAGCAGAAATGTGAATAAGCTATCGGACGGAGAACGCCAGCGGTGCGAAATTGCCCGTGTAGTATCCCAACGCACGAAAGTCCTGCTTTTGGACGAACCCCTCTCTCACCTCGATATACCATGGCAGTTGCGCATGATGAAACAATTCCGCCGCATAGCTAATGAAGGCGGAATTGTAATAGCCGCGCTGCACGAGCTTGACCATGCTATAAAAAATGCCGATGTAATCTGGTTGCTTTGCGGAGCTGACGATAAACGATTTATTGCGGGCAAACCGAAAGAATTGCTCGAACTTGGAATATTGGATGATGTGTTCAAAGCGACTTAGTTCAGATATCGAAACTTCACGTAAGATTGAAATCGAATAGGCATTTGGAAAAAGTTTCCATAAGAATCCAAAGAATCAGGTTCTCGAAAGGGAACATGATTCTTAATGATTCCAAAATGGAGATAATACAAATTTAAAAATGAAAAAATTAATGCGGGAAATTGTTAATGACTTCGCAACATCCAGGTAATCGCCGTAAGGGTATTTTTCAGATCTTCACATTCATTGATCTGGCTGTTGGCATATCTTTCAAATATTGCCCGCTTTTCGGGATATTGAGCAATTAATTCATTAGCGCGCATTGTAATCGCTTTATTGTCTGAATCAAAATCATACCCTTCAACATCCGGTATTTCTTCAACAAGTTCCAAGCCGCTGTCTGCAAACAAGCACATCCATTGTTCACGTGTCAAAAACTCGTAATTCTTATATTTTATTTCCTCATTGCCGGAACATTCGGGCAAATATGCGTCATCAATTATGATATACCCTTTAGGCTTGATGGTTTTTATCAATTTTGTCAAAGTCTCACGCTGATCGCCTAAAATGTTCCCCGCCGCGCCAAAGATAACACAATCATAGTTTTTTTCTTTATTCACGATTTCATTTACGTCTGCAGTCATAAAATGACATAATGAGTCAACATTCAGTTCTCTTGCTTTTTTACTGGCATATTCAATAAACTCGGGAATCAAATCAAAGCCATACACGTTGACATTGAGTCTTTGAGAAATTTTTACCGATACCGCGCCTTTACCGCACGCTAAATCAAGGATTCTTATATCTTCCGAAATGGGCAAGTGTTTTTCTATCAGCTTTATCATATCATTCGGATTACTCCCCAATTCCCATAAATCCTGGAGCAGATAAGGTAAAAATGGCAGCAGTTCTGTTGTTTCCGCTGTTAATGAGAGAGCCAGTTTTTCTTCAGTTTTATTTTTCATTTTTTACTTCAATGTCAAAAACAGGTGCTTCAACATCTTCACTTTCATTCATTACGGTTTTCCTGTTGTGTGGTCGCGGACATCGCCCGCAGGCGGAGCAGCCACGCGGCAGGCATGCTCGTTTTCTTCTTATAAACTTTGCGAGCGCGAACACAACAATACAAAACAGAATAAACCTCATCAGCGTTCCCCAGATCATTTTTTACCTGCTTTCATCATTTTATGGAACATATACCTGTTCCTGATTATTGCAGAAACGAATTGAAAACTCAAGAAAAATGGAGCATACGCAAAAAGAATTAGAGCTATAATCTTAGAGAGTTCTTTAATATAAACGGAATATGAAATTTTAAAACAGTCGGCATTACGATCATCGCGTAAAAGATTCTGTCCTGCGTTTAACGTTTGAAAGAGCGATTTGGTTGAAGATGGTTATCGACACGCTTCGCGGCAGTAAAAGTGAAAAGATAATCCGTTTAGGAATTGATAAGCTGTCCAAAGGTTTTGGCTCATCAGCAGTTTGAGCATAAATTAAAGGATTTCAAATCTGTTCTTCTGAAAATTGATCAATCCCTCATCACGCATTTTACAAAGCTCATTTGACATGGCGCTACGGTCAACGCAAAGATAACACGCCAATTCCTCGCGGTTAAAAGGTATTGTGAATATTCTCCCGGCTCCTCTTTGAATATCGAAGAAACACAGTAATTTTTCCCTGGTAGTACGCTTGGATAGTATCTCGATCTTTTGGTCGAGTATCAGAGTTTTTTTGGCAATCATTTTAAGCATATTCTCTATCAGCTTTGCATGAAAAGGACACGCAGCGGTACATGACGTGATGATTTTCTTATAGTTCATAAACAGGATTTCCGTATCATCCGAAGCCAGTAAAGAAACTGAACTTGGTGAAGCAGCAGCGCAGGCAAAAGCTTCTCCGAATGTTTCAGATACCGATAATTCCACGATGATGGTAATATTGCCGTTGGCATCTTCCTTTACGAGTTTAGCACCGCCCGATAAAACCAAATACACAAAGTTTACCGTGTCCCCGGACATCAGTATTACATCATCTTTCTTATAACAAGCTGTTTTTGGCGATAAACAATTCAGCATCCGCTCGAAATCACTGCAAGCAACTCCGAGAAATAAAGGATTT
Organism: Synergistaceae bacterium; assembly: GCA_009784305.1. Classification (GTDB taxonomy): domain Bacteria; phylum Synergistota; class Synergistia; order Synergistales; family Aminobacteriaceae; genus WRNQ01. Next base: position 2,829 of record WRBZ01000066.1, on the reverse strand, counting down.
TTCTTTGCTACGTCAAAAATTTCTAAAATTCTATTCATTTGATTCTCCTTTTGTTGTATTTACAACAGACTTATTGTTTTCATTATAATACACTGTCCATAACAAATAAAAGGGGAGATAAACATGATTCGAAAAATTATTAAGATCGATGAAAGCAAATGTAACGGCTGCGGCTTGTGCGTATCGGCCTGTCATGAAGGGGCAATAGGCATCGTTGACGGAAAGGCAAAACTGCTGTGTGATGATTACTGCGACGGGCTTGGAGACTGTTTACCTGTATGCCCGATGGAAGCAATTTCATTTGAAGAACGGGAAGCGGTGGAGTTTGATGAAGCTGCTGCAAGAGCCAATATGGGAAACAAACAGACTGATACTTTAGACTGCGGCTGCCCCGGCACACATTCAAAGCAGATCAAGCGCGAAATACACTGTGAAGCGGTGAATGAACAATCATCAGCAGAAACCCATCTCAACCAATGGCCGGTTCAAATAAAACTTGTGCCGCACACCGCTCCATATTTCAATGACGCGGATTTACTCATCGCGGCTGACTGTGCCGCTTATGCCTACGGCGATTTTCACGCCAAATATATGAAGGGCAAAATAACTGTTATCGGCTGCCCGAAACTCGATGAAGTGGATTATTCCGAAAAACTGACCGCAATTTTCAAACTGAACGACATTAAATCCGTGACAATTGCGAGAATGGAAGTTCCTTGTTGCAGCGGGATCGAAAGCGCTGTAAAAAATGCCTTGAAGAATTCTGAAAAACTAATTCCGAGCCAGGTCGTGACTTTCTCGACAGATGGCGGAATAATATAAAAAAAAAGGAGGAATGTACTATGTCAATGTTTTGTTTTCAATGTGAACAAACAGCACAAGGGAAAGGCTGCACATCAGGCGGTGTGTGCGGCAAAAAAGTGAACACCGCCAATCTGCAAGACAAGCTTACCGGGGAGCTTATAGGGCTTGCAAGAGCTACAATGGGAAACGTTCCCTGTGAAATCACAAACAGAGTAATAATTGACAGTCTGTTTACAACTGTAACCAATGTGAACTTTAACGATGAAAACATACGGCACCAAATTGAGACTGTCAAATATACAAAGTCAAAATTTATACCGCAGTGCAGCGCATGCGCTTTGTCGTGCGGGGAAAACGACAGTTACAACATGGCGGATCTTTGGGAGGAGAAAGAGGATATACGCTCTCTGAAATCGCTTTTACTGTTCGGAATGCGCGGTATGGCTGCTTATGCGCATCATGCCCGTGTTTTGGGCAAAACCGATGATACGGTCAACAACTTTTTCCATAAAGGGTTATTTGCGCTTGGCGAGGAAAAAACCGCCAATGAACTGCTCGAACTTATAATGGAACTTGGCATAGTCAACTTGAAATGCATGGGGCTGCTCAACTCAGCTAATACAGGCGCATTCGGAAACCCTGTGCCCGTAGAAGTAAGTTGTAATATTGAACCCGGTCCGTTTATCGTCATTTCAGGCCACGATTTGCGCGACCTTAAACTGCTTTTGGAACAGACGCAGGGCAAGAGCGTCAATATCTACACGCACAGTGAAATGTTGCCCGCGCACGGTTATCTGGGATTAAAACAGTATCCACACCTCAAAGGTAATTTTGGCACGGCATGGCAGAACCAGCAGAGCGAGTTTGAAAACATCCCGGCGCCCGTTCTGTTTACGACAAACTGCATTATGCCTGTAAAACCAAGCTATGCCGACAGGGTTTTTACTACTTCGATAGTATCATATCCGGGAGTAACGCACATCGGTGATGATAAGGATTTTACACCCGTTATCCATAAGGCGCTCTCGCTTGGCGGTTACAAAGAGATGCGCAAAATGACCGGGATCAACGGCGGTGGCACGTTGACAACCGGCTACGCAAGAAACGCTGTGTTATCGGTTGCCGATAAATTAATTGAAGCTGTAAAAGTCGGAGCTATCAGGCATTTCTTCCTTGTGGGCGGCTGCGACGGCGCGAAGCCGGGCAGAAATTACTACACGGAATTTGTAAAGCAATCGCCTAAGGACACCGTTATACTCACTCTTGCCTGCGGAAAATACCGTTTCAATGACCTTAATTTGGGTAAAATTGGCGGGATACCAAGAATCATGGATATGGGGCAATGCAACGATGCATACAGCGCGATAAAAGTCGCTGTCGCTTTGGGTGAAGCTTTTAAATGCTCTATCAACGAACTGCCGCTGACATTAGTGCTTTCATGGTATGAACAAAAGGCGGTCTGTATCCTGCTGACGCTGCTTTCGCTCGGGCTCAAGAATATCTATATCGGACCGAGCATACCGGCGTTTATATCCCCCATCATCCTGAACGTGCTTGTGAAAAAATTTAATCTTACACCTATTTCCACGCCAAAAGCTGACCTGAAGAAAATGTTAGGATAGTCTTTATTTAATATATGTGATTCATTCAATGCGGTTGTAAAAAGCGGGACGCTCAGTAGTGCGTCCCTACTTTTTTTGCGCATTTATTACTGATTTCGCTCCCATCTTTATGAACCATTCGGCAGCTCTGTCCGCTATTTCCCCCTGAAGTACGATTCTCCCATCCTCTATTTGCCCTCCGCATCCAAGCGATTTTTTCAGTTCTTTGAGAAAAGCTTCAAGATTCTGCACGGGCTCTCCTGATATAGATACCAACGTGACCGTTCTTCCCCCTCTTCCCGCTCTTTGGTGTTGCAACGAAATTTTGCCGAATTTGGGTATCATTTTTTTAATATCAGTTTTCTGTTGATCATTTGTTTTTGGTGGTTTTGTATCCTTACCCAACGGGACGCCGCAAGGGACA